>CALDNG010000127.1 GCA_937915285.1 uncultured Desulfomonile sp.
TATTCCCCGGTTACCCCAAGGAGGTAGCCAGGCTGGTTGAGGCTGTAGGTTAGAGATGTTATGACCGGCTGAATTGTTGAGCAGACGAGATTGCCCCAGGATGTCAAAAGTGGGCTATAAATCACTGACGCCCTGAAGGCGCCCGGCTGAAGGTATTGAAGTCCGATGAAAGGGGCCCAGTTGGTGAGCATGAAGTCCTGTTTCATCGATGCGTTCACCGGGACCGAACCGATACGCATATCATCGTATTTCATGGATGTGTGCTGCCACAGGCTCCCGAGAAGGACAGAGTATCCCTTTGAAAATCCGAGGGAGGCCCCACATTGCATGGTCCAGAGTTCCAGCCCGTAACCGGTCATGGTGAACTGGACATTGGATGCCAGAGGGCCGAAGGAAACCGGTTGAGCCCCGAATTGTGTGAAAGTTCTCGGTAGGTAACCTGCCACCGAACCAAAAAGGGTGACAGTTGGGGACAGTATCACATTCAGTCCCGCCGTTCCGTACCAGAAATTGAAGTCCTCCAGTGTCACGTCTATAGATCCCATCTTGAGGTGCGCTGTTTCAATTCCGGGATATGGGTCATAATCGACGTTCATCGGGACGGTCATGTTTACGCCAGTTTTCTGGTAACCAATCATCGCGAAGGGGTTGAAAACGACCTTCCCTGCGGTAAAGGCGCCGAGTCCCGGAATGCTATTGACAACAGATCCTGTAAGTGATGAAAAAGATTCGCCGGAAACGGGAGGGATACCGGACGGCATTAGAACGGACCGGGTTCCCTGTGAATGACCTGCCGCTGGAAACAGCAACAGACAAACCAATAGAGCAAGCGAAATGTTTCGCATCCTGATGCGCCCCTCCTGATGATTTAAATAACCCCGATGAAACTGAGACAACGCCATGTTAGCCGACGCACCGGACAATAACAAGTTTTTTATATTGGCTTTTTCAAATGCCGCCCTATTGTCGATCCGGTAAATGGCCAGGATGGCGGCGGCGCCAATGCTGTGACATTAAGCCACTACAATAGTGATCAGGTTGCAGGCCGTCACGGAATATCAAGGGTGTCCGGCAATTCGGAAGGCTTGAAGCCAAAGACGGACTAAAAATAGAGGCTCAGCTTCTGCAAGCGGCTCAGAAGCCTGTCGGAGGCTATTGCCGCGAGGGTCGAATCCTTTGCCACTATCTTACCCACACCTTTCATGCCGACCATGACGTCTGCAGGCGCGTCAACAAACGGAGCCTTGATGCGATAGACGGAACCGAGCCTGGGGATCACCTCCGCCGAAGGAGCTATATCCTTGACAATGAGAGGGTAGCTCTTCCGTGGGTTGCCGGACATGTAGAAATCGAGCTTCTGACCGTGCTTGACGTAGGAAATCCTGTCTTCCGGCACGAAAACCTCGACGGACAGGTCAGACGGTGATGCGATTTCACAGAAAGGCTCACCGGCCTGAAGCTTTTTGCCCATGAGGCTGTCAACATCCTTTGTTATCACGATCCCTGGAACTGGAGCCTTTATTTTGAGGAACCGCGTCTGCCATTTCAGAAACTGCAACTCCTCCCAGGCCGCCTTCCTTCTGAGTTCCACCAGGGCGCTCTCTGCAAGCTTTGCAGGGTCCTCATTGGCGGCGCTTCGAAGGATGGTCATCTCAGAAGTAAGTATGTCGAACTGTTTTTCCTGAACCTTTATCTTGTAGTCAAGCTCGCGTGAATCCAACGTTGCGACAACCTGATCCTTTTCGACCTTTGAGCCTTCCAGAACCATTACCTTGTCGATAAGGCCCTCTATCTTGCAGAAAGCCAGATGCCTGTCTGTAGGGGCTATTTCGGCCTCGCCGCCCACCGTGAACGGGAAAGGCGCCACAAAGGCCAGCAGCAGGAGTATCAGCAAAATGAGCAGGGCAATTTTTTTGGCCAGGCTGAAACGTTTCACAAATGATCCGGCGGCTGCGTTCGGATCAATGAGAGCGGCAAGCCCCGGTTTCTGGTCGAAAAGAAGTTTTTCAAACAGCGAGGCGGCTATGAACGGGGCTACGTTGAGAGTGGTCAGTATCCCGAGCTGATCCGGCGGACTTGGGTCCAGAAATTCCAGTACAATGTGCCCGAGTATCATTCCATGATGCGTCAATGGAACAAAAAAGACGAATGAGGCCCCGGAACTCTTGGCGTATTCTTCGAGGGCCGTCTTGAGCGCCACCGATATTTCCTGGTCAGGAAGATTTCCATGCCCCGAGATAAGAATTCCACGGTCAAGCGCTTTGAGATGCCCGGCTATCTGATTGGCTGACTCAGTATATTTTGATGTCTTTTCTATCTTGGAAAGCCCACCGATGGCTGCCAGACCGGATTTACCCTGGACGTGAGTCACGAGGAATGATCTGTCGAACGCCACCAGCGACCTGAGATCATTTGTAAGCAGGAAGTAAAGGTCGTCAAGGTTGTTGGACTGTAGACAGCGCTTGACAAATTCCAGACCGAGAGCCAGCGCCCTTTGTCTGGGATCGACGCTCTTCTTTGGCTCAGCAGGCTTCTGAACCGGAGCTATAGGCGGACCGGCGAGCTTTAGTGTTTCGATTGCCAAACCCGTTTACTAACCTTCCTAAAGAGTGGTCTCTTTTGTAAACGTCCTGAGGAACCTGTCGATATTCCTGGACAGTATACTCTGCGGTGGCGCAGGAATCGATATTTTTCCGGTCATCCCCAACGGTAGCGGGGTATCGAGCTTCGGGATACCGACCTCACAAACATACTGGGCTTCAAGAGGGGCGTCCTTCTGCTTTTCATTTTTTGACTCTGTAGCCAACTCACCACCGACCCGGCTCGAAAATGGAGAATCCCTCAGGTCCTTCTCACTATACGAACGAATGCCCTGTATCCTTGAATGGAAGATCAGGCCGTTGCCTATGGGGACCCATATCTCCACATTCATCCCAACCCTTATCAAGTGTCTGTCTTTCTCAGGCGCCAGGGCATACATGACTGTATGATCCGGAGACTCCAACTGACCCACAACAGCGCCCTCACCAGGCAGATACCCCGGCTGGACCCTGTAATCGAGGTTTGTTATCACCCCGTCGAATGGAGCCATCACTCCCTCTTTGGCCATTTTCAGTTCATGCTGGAGACGGGATATCTCATCATCAGCCTGATAGACCTCGATCTGCTTCGGGATCGCCTTGGACATCTCCTTCTGATCAACCAGGGTGACCTCTACCTGCCTGACGCCTATGTTGCGCTCCATCAACTTCTTGTACAGGGCCAGACGCAGGAAAGAAGGGTTAAGCTCCATGAGAATGTCACCCTGCCGCACAAAGTCGCCCTGTCGCACATTAACCTTTGATATGGAGCTTTTCAGTGGAGTCGTAAGTTTCTGTATTTTTGTGGAGGCTACATAACAGGGATAAATCGATTTACTGGAAAGTGGAACAGTCAGCAGGACACCGACAAAAACCAGGATGGCGACAAAGGCCAGGGTCCCGTACGGCCTTGGAGACAGCTCCTTCTTCTTCGAGAAAATGGACCAGATTCCCTTGATGATGGGCTTGAATACGAACAGCACAATTGCGAACGCCCCGAGCATTGCGCCAAGGAACTTGTCAAAGCTGTAATAGACTGTGACACAAATACCTGTATAGAGGAACAGCCTGTAAATGAAAGATGATACCCCGTAAACGAGGAATATCAGTTGCTCACGCGCGTCACTTGCCGTGCTGGTAACCGAGTTGGATCCCAGGACGCGATTCCAGAAAAGGTATTTCACGTAACCCAGGGATTTTGCCTGTAGGTTAGGCAACCTGATATAATCGATAAGTATAAAATAACCGTCGAACTTCATCAACGGGTTGCCGTTGAACAGAAGGGTAGAGACAAACGATATCGCCATAAGGTAAAAAGCCAGGGAGTTAATCATCCCTGGTTTTGAAAAATGCCAGATATAGGTTGCTATTATCGCCAGTGCCGCTTCAGCAAGTATGCCGGCGGCGCTTATCGCTATCCTCTGCCGGCGGTCCGCAAGGCTCCACGCGTCTGACGTGTTGCAGTAAAGGCATGGGAAAAATATCAGAAAAGCCACACCCATCTGTGGCACGTGCAGGCCGAACTTTTTGGCCATGTAAGCGTGGGAAAATTCGTGAAACAGCTTGGTGAAAGCGATTGTCGCCCACAGGTAAACAAGGTTTTCTATATTGAAAAAGTAGAGGTATTCCCGGTCTATCCTCTGATAACCGGTGACAATGAAATAAAAGGCCCCGGGAGCCAGGCCAAGCAGGATCCATAGCGTTATCCTGTTGGCTATCAGATTGTATATCCACAAAGTCTTTTCAAGAAATCGGTCGGGGTTCAGGACAGGAATGTAGAGAAAATATACGCTTGAGAAGATCTTGGCCCGTTCAGCCTCCTTGATCCGCTGCTTGGTGTTGGAGAGGTATGCGGCATTGTTGAATTTGCCGCCCAGCACAAGTCCGGACTGTGACGCCTTGTCGATTATCAGCGCGGCCTCTTCGGGCTCTATGAACTGACCACGCCGTCGAAAAAGCTCAACCCCGTCCTCAACGGATGTCTTGCCGTCGAAAAGCTTTAGAAAGTCGTATTCTCGTCGAGAGAGCTTGAAGAACCTGTTGGCGACAGGGTCCTTGATGACAACACCTGTAGCGCCATCAGATTCCCTGATTTCCGAGATTGTGAGGTCCCTGCGCAATTTGGGCTGCATTTCCATACGGAACCTCTAGACCCAGTGGCTATGATCAGCCCCACAAGGTGTCCAAGTATGAGATTGATTACAGCCCTATTTTAATGATATCTGCTATTTATTTCAAGTGATTTCAGAGAAAGGCTTATTGAGGGCCGCTATGGCCTCGGTTGAGGTTCGTTATAATTGAGTCCGATTGCGCTTTCCAGATCGGCAAGGGCCGCATTGGCCTCACCAAGCGCCTTGTATCTTTCCCACTGGCTGCTCAGTAGATTGGCCTTCGCCTCTTCCAGAGAATTCCTGTCAAGGTCATCCCTCGCCTGTCGGCCCTGCGCTACCCGGTAAACCTCCTGCGAGGTCTCAAGCGCAGATTCCACCGCCTTAAGCTCATCAAGGGAGTCATGGAACTGAAGCGCAGCTACACGAACCTGGGATGTTATCGCCAACGCCACCGAAGCCATCTCATGATAGGTCTTGGCCTTGTGAGAAACAGCGGCGTTCATCTCCTCAGCGTTCGATATCCAGTCGAGAAGGTCAAAATAGATGAAAGTCCCGATTTCATGCCATTCATGGTTGTAAAGGAAGACATCCTTATCATAAGTATAACGCCAGAAACCC
>CALDNG010000128.1 GCA_937915285.1 uncultured Desulfomonile sp.
GGACGACGGGTTCTGGCCCCGTTAACCGAGGTTCGAATCCTCGTCCCCCAGCCAATCATGTATTTCCGGCCCTTAACCCACTGACCCCATTTCACACAGATCATGCCCCAGTCCTGGTAAAACGAATATGACCGATGTGCCTACTCCAGCCGGCATTTATATCCACTTCCCTTTCTGCCAGGCGCGTTGCAATTACTGCTCATTTGTCAGTTTCCCCTTTGACACAAATGCTGTTAGCGCTTATACAGGTTCACTCGAGTCAGAAATTTCTTTATGGTCCAGGGCCTATGGCGCCCTTTCACCACATCAGACGAGGTTGTTTGATTCAATCTACATTGGTGGAGGAACGCCTTCCATAGTGGATGCGTCCTACTGGGCGCCCGTGCTGGATTTACTCAACAGGGGTTTCAACGTAGCGAACGATGCCGAGATCACTATCGAAGGCAACCCCGGATCAATCAACCGATCAAAGGCAAAGAGCTGGAGATCGTTGGGAATAAACAGGATTAGCCTGGGGGCGCAATCTTTCCACGACACGGAATTGGCTGCCATGGGTAGATCTCACCGCAGCAAAGATATTACATCCGCATTTGGAATCCTCCGGCAGGAGGGTTTTCATAATATCTCCATGGATCTCCTGATCGGCTATCCTGCGCAGACGCTGGACTCGGTCAGGAAGAGTCTGGAGAGTATTTTCATTTGCCGGCCGGATCATGTTTCTGTCTATCTTCTTGAGATCAAGAGTGGCGCGTCTATGGAAAAACTGTTTTCAAGCGGGGAGCTGGTTCCTCTTGATGAGGATTTGAGCGCCGATATGTATGAACTGGTCTGTTGTGAAATGATGGGACAAGGCTACGAGCAGTATGAGATATCCAACTTCTGCAAACCCGGTTTTGAGGCGGTCCACAATATGAAATACTGGATTGACGGGTTTTATCTGGGGATAGGCGCAGGCGCCCATGGAAGGCTTGATGATGTGAGGTATTCGAATTTTCAGAACATGACAAAATATGCGGATAGACTTTCCAGATCGGAATTCCCCTGGGAATCGCAGGTAGAGCTGAATCCACGAACCAGGATGGTTGAAGCCCTGCTGATGGGCTTGCGTTTAAACAGAGGAGTTGATCTAATAGGGATTGGTCAGCGATATTCTATGGACGTGAGGAAATTTGTTTCTGATCGACTTGAGGGCCTGGAGGAATACGGACTTTTTGAGTTCAGAGGTGATATTCTCAGGCTTACGGATAGAGGCCGACTGGTTTCAAATACGGTTTTGGAGAGACTTCTTTGATGATGGGAATATTTTGGAATCTGGGAAAATCTTATTTACGGAAAGTATCAGGAAATCATGGACAGCAGTGACAGGATAGTAATTGATGGTGTTGAAATTCATCTGATGCGTCCTCCGCATTTTGACATCCAATGGGTCGGAATGGAGGAACCACTCACCCAATTGCTGGCGGCATGGTCTGACGAAGACGATGATCCGCCCATGCAGCCGCGCATTCTGGGCAAACCCGGGGTTGGAAAGACATCGCTGGCAATAACGGCCGCCAAGGCCAGAAAACAGGACCTTTATATTTTTCAATGCGCTGTTGACACCAAACCCGAAGACCTCATTGTGTCACCTGTCATTGCAGACGAGGGCAAAATCAGGTATGTGGCCTCACCACTCGTTAGCGCAATGGTCAGGGGGGGAATATGTCTGCTGGATGAAGGCAACAGGATGAGTGAAAAGAGCTGGGCCTCGCTCGCTCCGCTGCTGGACATGAGAAGGTCGGTGTATTCCATAGTCGCCGGTGTGGAGATCAAGGCCTCGGATCAGTTCAGAATTTGTGTCACCATGAACGAGGACGCCTCCACCTTTGAAGTTCCGGAATACATATTTTCCAGACTTCAGCCTGGCATTCAGATGGACTACCCGACTCGTGAAGAGGAATACAGGATTCTCAGGACCAAACTTACAGCCCCACCTGATGACTTGCTCAAGGCGGTGGTTGATCTGTTGCAAAAATCACACAGCAGGGATGATGAATTGAGCATTAGGGACGGCCTTAACATAGCCCGTTACGCGCACAGACTGACAAAATTCAATGCCGGAATAACCCAGGCCCAGGCCTTGATACAGTCAGTCAGCCAGATAGTCGGAGATACCAGTGTCACATTTAATGGGCCATCAATGGTCTGATTTATTCCAGCTCCAGAATGTCACATTTCTGGGCTGTAATCCCTATTCTATTGAATATGCCGTTCAGGCAAGGAAATTCATTCTGGCTCAAAAACCGGACCTGATCTGTGTTGAAGCGCCTAATTCATTGCGCGACCAGATAGTTACCTCAGTCCGAAGGTTGCCTTACCATTCGGTCATAATTTTTCAGACATCAAATGATGAAAATGGGGTCTGGATCATTGAGGGATCAGACGGCGTTATTGAGGCCATAAGGTCCGGTCTTGAACTCGACATTCCCGTCTGGTTTATAGATCCAACACCTTACAGGCTTCCTACCCTTAACAGGGATGTTTCAGAGACCTATATCTCCGATGCGGTGGGACAAAAGACATATATCTCGGAGATGATGGCTCATCATCCTAATGTCATCAGGCAGGAAAAATCAGCCAGGGACATTTTTTTGACCGCCAGGTTGCAGGAAGCGTCCGGCAAATTCGGGAAAGTTTTCTTTGTTGGCGGGGTCAACTCCGTTGTCAACGTGATGGGATTGTTTGACCAGCCGCAGCCGCTTCCATTGATGAAGACTGGTGTAAAACGGGCGCTGGCAAATACCCTACACCCTGAGTCACTCAAAAAAGGCTTTTCAGAGATACCCAGATTGCTGGAGGTCTACGAGAAGGCCAGGTCAGAGGGATCAGAAATTGAACTCCCTAACCGGCATGATCTGCTGGTTGATCTCATGGGGTCATCCATCAAATATTTTGAGTCCGTCAGCCATCAGGAGGCGCCGGACTATGTCAGACTGACCTGGAGCAGATTCCTCAGAAAATGGCTCGCTGCCAAAAGGAAACTTCTGCCGGACCTTTATCACCTCGTATCATCCGCCCGATCAGCAATGGATGAGGATTTCGCCTACCATGTGCATGAGTTCGTATGTGACTACAAATGGACTAACGACCCACACGATCCCTTCTCAACCATCCTTGATGAGGACTCTTTCATGTTCCAGGGGCACAGGATTACGCTTCACCGTAAGCTGAGAAATTTTTTTCACGCCCCTTACAAGAAATACAGGATGAAGGCGGTAAGAAGCTCAAAGTGGAAGGAGCACCTCAAGAAGACGTGGGAGTCAGCAGATCCTGATGAGGTAGACGTCTGTTCCTATCCGCCAGAGGACGTGGAGATCGAGCGATGGGGTGAAACCCTCATGAAGCATGCCAGTCACCTGATCCAGGCTTCGTATTCGGATACTGAGCCTTTCGTGTCCGATCTTGGGGCAGGGCCTGACGTGCGCGAGACTCTAAGGCGGTTTTACGAAAAGAGGATTTACATAAAAAGTAGTGAACATGGTGGAACAGAGTTTGGATCAGTAGTGGTTATTTTTGACGAGGACCTCGATGGTTCACGCTATCCTTTCACCATGACCTGGCTTGGGGAACACTCCCAGGAATCGGACATGGCTTTCTATTCCACCGAACCCGGAGCAGAAATGGTCGCGCCCGGCATCAGCCGACTCGAACACGGCGGTTTCATGATGTCATATCCACCTCTCAGAATGTACGACATCTGGCGTGACCCAGGCTTTGATTTCATCTCAACAAAACACGAAAAACTGCTCGTCGCAGGCATCGTATATTCGGAAAAACCAGGCATAGTTTACGCCGCTCGCAAGACCCCTGAAAAAAGGTGGAAGAAACTAGCCAACCGGATGGGGAAGCGGATAATCTATATTCCCCTGGGTTCCCTTAATCCATCCCATGTGAGAAAGATGAGATCCTTCCACATGTTACAGAACAAGGGCCTGAGGAACATCGCTCCTGATTACCTCAAATAGATCGCCTATCCGCCATCAGAGGATTGGATAGCCCCCTCGGGTGGCACACTCTCATGAAAATTTGTTGACAGAAACAACCTTGCAAGCTATTATTTCCAGATGTTCGCCGAGGTAGCTCAGCCGGTAGAGCAGAGGACTGAAAATCCTTGTGTCGGTGGTTCGATTCCGCCCCTCGGCACCATGAAATTAAAAACCATTCCGATGTGTTAGCCATTAACGACTCGGAGTGGTTTTTTTCTTGATAGAGCCAGTGTGGGGCTTTTGGGTGATACAAACGGCTGCGCTATCCTGTTACAGGCATTAATCGGATTTAGTGTATAAGCCTGGCTGTAGTGAGTAGTTATCCGCCCTGATTTATGACCCAACAGGTATTGCATGTCTTCAAATGAAACACCTGCGGCCCGCAGTCTTCGAGCGAAAGTAAATAAACAGTAACACGGTTACATGTCCATTTGGCCCGTTTAATGTTATCGTATGTACCGTTGAAAACCGGTGATTCCTACCAGGATGAAATTTGAATCTGAGCCCCGAC
>CALDNG010000129.1 GCA_937915285.1 uncultured Desulfomonile sp.
TCATGATTGCCAAGGAAGGAAGGATTTCAGCCTTTGACGGATCCATCGTTGAACTCCAGGCCGAAACACTATGCGCTCATGGCGATAATCAATCGGCAGTCACTATCGTCAGGGAGATCCGCGCCCGACTGGAAGAGGCCGGAATAAGCATACGATCTGGCGTCTGTGGCAATAGTAGGTCTCTGACTCATGGCGCTTTAGGTTGGTAACTTGGCGACCGGTAAACAATGCAACTTGTGTCTTGCGATATGTCTGATCAATATAAGGCCGCTCTGAAATTTCTGGCTTCAAGACGGTATCAAGTGTGACCATTTTCAAAAATCCTGTATTCAGGCCCATTGGTGACATGGGGCTTTTGATTCGGGTTGGCGACTCGATTGACAGGGAAACCAATTCATGTGTGCGCCGTCTTGTCAGGCGACTCGAGTCTGCGCCACGCCCGGGACTGATAGAAGTCATTCCAGCCTACAACACTGTCCTGATAAATTTTGATCCTCTGAGAAGTCCTATGGACTCCTGGATCGAATTTGTAGAATCTCTTGACTACCGGAACCCAACGGAGAAAATCGAATATGACATCGGACGGATTGTCGAAATACCTGTTCTTTATGGAGGAGAATTCGGTCAGGATATAGAATTTGTCGCAAAGATAAACAATGTTAGCGTACATGATGTCATCCGAATACACTCCTCTGAAGAATATTTTGTATACATGTTGGGATTTACTCCGGGATTTGCTTACTTGGGCGGTTTAAGCCCAAAAATACATGCCCCCCGTCTTGACTCACCCAGGGAGGTAGTTCCAGCAGGCTCCATTGGAATAGCCAATGACCAGACTGGTATTTACCCCATTTCTAGCGCCGGAGGCTGGCGACTCATCGGAAGAACTCCATTGAAATTGTTCCGACCTCAGGACAAGAGCCCCTTCGTTTATGAGGCAGGAGACTCCATAAGGTTTCGTTCCATTAGCCCAGAAGAATATGAAAGTCTAACGGAATTCCATGATTAGGGACGTCTTTGAAATTCAGTATCCCGGTCCCATGACGACGATTCAGGACATGGGACGCTTTGGATTCAGAAAATACGGGATCCCGGTGTCAGGCGCTCTAGACAGGTTTTCCAGCTCAGTTGCCAATAGGCTCGTTGGAAACCCAATGCATGCCCCATTATTGGAAACAACCTTTCTTGGCCCCAGAATGCTGGCCCTATCTGATTGCGTCATTTCCCTTACCGGCGCCAGTGTCAACCTGAAGATTAACCAAAGGGAAAAACCTCTTTGGTCAACGCTGAAGGTGAGGGCGGGTGATGTCGTCAGTGTTGGTCCGGCCAAAAGCGGTGTTAGGAGTTACCTTGCTATTGGGGGAGGCGTATGGTCTCCTACAGTTATGGGCAGCTCCTCTACTCTTGTAGCGGCAGGCCTTGGTGGTTTCCAGGGGCGAAACCTCCAGGAAGGCGATAGAATCCAGGCCGGCTTTCAGGAAGAAGTCCCCCCAATGCTGGCGCTGGACGATAAATTCATTCCGTGCTTCGATCACCAGGTAATCCTCAGGTCTGTTCAAGGTCCTCAGGCGGACTATTTTGATGAGGGCCTCCAGACTTTTGTATCCTCGGTCTATGTTACAACACCTGGAGCGGACAGGATGGGGGTCCGTCTCCATGGGCCTCCTATGGAGTTCAGAAGCCAATCAAAACGAACCATAGTTTCTGAGCCCAGCTTGCCGGGCTGCGTCCAGGCTCCACCCGATGGACAGCCAATAATTCTGCTGGTTGAACAAACTATTGGCGGTTACGCAAAGATCGCTACCGTAATTTCGGCGGATCTGGACCTTGTGGCGCAGTTGAGACCGGGTGACCAGGTCAACTTCGTCATCGTAAGCCTCGCTCAGGCTAGGACTGCGAGAATGGATTCAGAGCTTGGGCGACAGTCAATCAAATTCCATGTCTCATGATTCCAGTGAGAAGTTTTTGAGCGGCTCAAAATTCTGTCAGATGAATTGTTGATCGCGCTGAATCGGCAAGATCCGAAAATAGGGGGAGTCCATGGACTGATTTTATAATCAAAGCGATTTTCAGTGATTTCCTAAGCTTATTTTTAGAAATGTAGGGAAATGACTCTTTTTGGATAGGTAATAAGTCTTGACAGTGACTCTATACAATATTATGGTTTTAAACTGTGTTACAAGGTTTGTTCACCATGGGTAACGCGTTTTTGTTGTTCCGTAGAAGGTACATTTCTTAAAAATCCACCAAATTAAAAAGGGGCCCGTCTTGTAATGGCTTGAAAGAACGCCGGGTGAGCATCTCGACTCTCAGGTGATCTGTGGAATGACGGAGGCGGTGTATCCCGATCGATGAGGAAACATGTCAGGATTTACTTTTCCAAAAGGCGGTATTCATCCAGATGAACACAAGGAATTGACTGAGCATCTGGCAATCGAGGAAATGGCGCCACCTGATCAGGTTGTTATCCCTCTCTCCATGCACTTTGGCGCTCCTGCCAAACCGCTGGTAAAAAAGAAACAGGAAGTTCAGGAGGGGGAGCCGATAGCTGTTGTAGAGAAGGCTTTGGGCGCTACAATCCACAGTAGTGTTACAGGAGTGGTAAAAACCATTGAGCCACGCCCGCACCCTACGATGGTGCGATGTGACGCTATTGTAATTGACAGGGACCCTCAGGCGGCTCCACGCGTTTATGAGGCGGAAGACTGGCGTAAGATCCCCAGGGAACAATTGTTGGCCCGCGTTAAAGACGCAGGGATAGTTGGCCTGGGAGGGGCCGGATTCCCGACTCATGTCAAACTCTCGCCTCCTCCGACTGCAAAAATAGACACCCTTATCCTCAACGGCGCAGAATGTGAGCCTTACCTAACCACCGATCACAGGCTAATGCTCGAGTACACAAACCAGGTAATTGAGGGAGCAAAGATAATACTCAAGATACTTGGAATAAAGAAGTGTGTGATTGGAATAGAGCTTAACAAGCCTGACGCAATCAACATGATGACCAAGGCTCTGGCTCAGAACGGTTCCAAGGACGATTTTGAAGTCACCGCCCAGGGAATGGAAGTAAAGTATCCCCAGGGTTCAGAGAAACAGCTCATATATTCCCTGACCAAGAGGGCTGTGCCTGGTGGCGGATTGCCATTTGATGTTGGTGTCATAGTCCAGAATATATCGACCACGGTGTCAGTCTACGAAGCATGCGCATTCAACAAGCCGCTTTACGAAAAAGTGGCTACATTCTCTGGAAAAGCAATTAACAGGCCAGCGAATCTCAAATTGAAAGTGGGGGTCTTACTCCAGGATGTAGTGAATTACCTGGGAGGCACAAGAGATCTGATCAAGATTGTCTCTGGTGGTCCGATGATGGGCTTTGCAATCTCGGCGCTGGACGTGCCGGTAACAAAAACCACATCCGGCGTTTTGTTCCTCGATAGCACTGAAACCGACCTAGGTGATTTTGGACCCTGCATTCATTGTGGTTGGTGCATGCAGGCCTGCCCCATGGGACTGGCTCCAAAAGAAGTGGCCTTGTATGTAGAAGCCGAAAAGGGCCACCTGACAACTAAATTCGGCATCATGGACTGTTTTGAGTGCGGTTGCTGCGCTTATGTCTGTCCCGCAAAAAGGCCACTGGTTCAGTTTGCCAGGCTAGCCAAAATAGCGGTCAAGAAGCATGGTTAGAACTAGACAGACTTTAGAAGTTTGTCCTGTTTGACACAACTACGGATTTTCGAAAAGGTCAGCGACTTAGTCTAAGACTTAAATCTAACTTTAACGGGAGGGTCGGACGATCGAAACTCGAGAACAAACCAATCCGAACGTCAGGCCAGAATGGTCAGTTTCGGTATCTCCGCATATAAGAAGGGGGACCACAACAGCAGGAATCATGTGGACCGTTTCCGCTACCCTGATGCCTGTACTGTTGCTGTCCATCTACAATTTTGGTCTGCGTAGTCTCATTCTGACGGCAATCAGTGTCGTTTCATGCGTAATAGTCGAAGTAATCTGCCAGAAAATAATGGGCCGCAAGGTTTCGGTCAGTGATGGAAGTTCAGTGTTGACCGGTTTGCTGATGGCCTTGGTCATACCGCCGGGGGTTCCGTACTACCTTCCTGTGGTGGGCGCTTTTGCCGCTATCTTTCTGGCCAAGGAATTAATGGGCGGAATAGGATACAATGTCTGGAATCCCGCTCTGGTCGGTAGAGCATTTTTGCAGTCGGCATTTCCGGTGGCCATTACTAC
>CALDNG010000130.1 GCA_937915285.1 uncultured Desulfomonile sp.
TCCATCCATGTCAGCCATTGCACTAATCCTTTTATTTTTTTTGATGGTTCAACCATATATCGGTAACAAACACCGCCTGACATGTCAATCATACCCTTTCACCACAGTTTAAGACTTGCTGTGCCGCCCAATGTAATGGAATATCCAGGTACATTTTGAAGCCAGTATGGCGCTAATTTGTCTTGACAATAGTGGCGCCTTGGATTTAGATTTCTGTAAGATTTGACTTGTCTTTCCCTCCCGGCCGATCAGGTTCACGGGCGTGAAGCAAGATAGGGTTTTATGGTATCAACGCTCGTGCCTCGATCCATCGATTCTGCAAGAAAATCCCGTCCAGGACTACGGGCGAACTCGCCTTTTAACATGCTCCCAACGATCAATTGAGGGCTATTTCATTAAAGGAGTAGAAAAAGTGGCCGCTATTAACATCTATGTCGGTAACCTGTCTTTCGACACCAACGAGGATCAACTGAAAGAGTTGTTTGAAACATTCGGACAGGTTGAATCTGCAACTATCATATCCGACAAATTCACAGGTAGACCTCGGGGATTTGGTTTTGTCAAAATGCCAGAACGTGAGGATGGATTACGCGCCATACAGGAACTGGACGCCAAGGACTTCATGGGACGCAGCATAAAAGTTAATGAGGCCCGTCCCCGTACCGACAGGGATCGCGGAGATCGACAGGGCGGTGGAGGACGCGGCAAGGGTGGTGGCGGCTGGAGGTAGACCAGCATCATATACTCCAGAATTCAAAGGTTTTTTTCAAACAATCATAGATATTTCACGAAAGGGCGCTCACTGCTAATTTGAGCGTCCTTTCCGTTTTTTATCTTACATGTTGGCCATTACAATTCCAGCGCATTCAGACCATTTACATAGTGTAAACAAACGCGGGAAATGATATATAAAAAATCGGCAAATCCGTTTAATTGGCTGCATGCCAATTGTCATCATTTAAGCCTCGTTATTTACAGAAGATTTTTTCACTGCATAGGTGGTCTTTTTGCTCGATTGGATTGAGGTTACGGTTGAGTAATTCCTGAGGAGATGAAAATTATGAATGACAGGCTACTGAGCGCGGCTACCACTGGTAATATTGACGAACTGAATGAACTTCTGGGTCTGGGAGCTGATGTAAACACTAGAGACCCGTTCGGCTGGACTCCCTTGATGTGGGCAGCCTCCATGGGTTTTCCCGAGGCCGTAGAAGTCCTCCTGAAAAATGGAGCTACACCCGACGCCGTTGATCAATACGGGGCCACAGCCCTTATGAAGGCGTCACGCAGAGGGTTTCATAATGTCGTGCGTGTTTTGCTTGAGAACAACGCCAATCCAAACGCAGAGGATGAATTTGGCTGGACAGCGTTGATGCGAGCCTCCAGACGCGGTTATGCCGAGGTTGTACGTGAGCTGGTCAAAAAAGGCGCTAACCTGGAGGAAGCCGATCAATACGGCGCAACCGCATTAATCATGGCCGCCGCTGAAGGCCATATAGACGTGGTAAAACTGCTTCTGGAAAGCGGATCGAACGTTGACGCAAGGGACAGAAATAGCTGGACTGCCAGGATGTGGGCCGAATCCATGAGACATGAAGAAGTAATCAAGGCGCTTAAACAGGCAGAGAACAAGTAATACATCTAGACGGAATTATGGGATAGCGATTGTTGAAACTCTTATCAACATTCATTCGGATGTCTCGAATGCTTTTGAATTGAATTGCAAATTAGGAGAGACCACAATGGACAACAAATTGCTCCTAGCCACAGGCGAAGGCGACATCGACAAGGTCAAACAACTACTCAACAAGGGAGCAGATCCTAACGCTTCGGACGAGTATGGCTACACCCCATTAATTCTTGCGGCTTCAGAGGGACGGATCGAATTGGTGCGAGAGTTGCTGGGAAGGGGGGCCGACGTAAATTCTCAGACGCCTTCCCGCTGGACGGCGCTATTGTGGGCGGCTTCCATGGGACACACCGAACTCGTTGATCTCTTACTCCAAAACAAAGCCGACACAGAGGCAGCCGATCAATACGGAGCGACACCTCTGATGAAGGCCTGTCGGAGGGGCCATATCGAAATCGCCAGACTCCTGATAAAAAACAATGCAAAACTCAATGCAGTTGATGACTATGGCTGGACCCCATTGATGAGGGCAAGCCGCAGAGGTTACGTGGAATTAGCCAAGGAATTGATCGAACACGGCGCTGACCTTGAGGCCAAGGATCAATACGGCGCTACTGCTCTTATTATAGCCGTTTCAGAATCCCATCTAGAACTCACCAGGATTTTGCTTGAAAAAGGCGCTTCGATTAACGCTGCGGATAGAAATGGCTGGACGGCTCACAAGTGGGCAATGTCGATGGGGAATAGACAGATGGCCAAATTGCTGGAATCTCACGGAGCCAGTTAGGAAAAGTTTCGTCCTCGGATCGATTGCGCAGATATCGAAGCTATTACTTAGAAGGCCGTGAATCAACTCTAAAAAGGGTTGCGGGGGGAGGAGTGGCAGGCCATTGATCTATATGTGGAGCCGCAGGCCCATCGTGAGATGGGCACATGCGGCGTTATATCAATAGGTTGAATCTACAAAAGAATTGTTATTTTTTGTCTTTGCCGTTTGTTGGGACCTGAATGTTTTTTATTGCGTCACCAAGTTTCCGCAATCCATCCTGCACCATTTTATTACCCTGCTCGGCGTCCTTATCGCCTTTCAATAGAGTGTAACCCTTCATCAGCATACTGTGGGCCTCGGATACAGATTTCTGGGCGGAAGACAGCTCCTTACCGCTCTTTGACCACAATGTCTCAGTCTCAGCCATCATTTTGTGGCCTTCAAGCATCATCTTCTCACCGGTCGCCTTCTCCTTTGGATTCTTGACCATTTCAGCGCCTTCCATGAATGTCTTGGAGCCTTTGATCAGGAGTTCGGTGGGGTTGACTTGAGTCAAAGCCTTTTCCCCGGGTTTTGCTGAGTCGGTTTCAGGAGCCTTGGCCTTTTTATCCGCCAGTGTGGCCTTAACATCCGCCGGTTTCTCCTTATGGGCGTCCGCGCTATAAGCTATGTCAGCTCCGCCCATGAATACTGCTACCAGCATGAAAGTAACGGCCGATACTGCGAAAATTTGTCCAAAACCACTTTTCTTTTCCATCGTTGACATCCTCTTCAAGTGTCATCCTGCTGGATCTTCGGGGCCCCACGGTCTATGATTATCATCTCAACCGCTGCAACGGGCTCAACCTTGTTGATCCAACTTCCTCATGCTGACAACAACCTGTGCGGTTTGTTTCATCGGGGTTTCGCTCTATCAGATTTTTTTTGTTTGGCGCGCTGAAATCCCGGCTAGCCGAGACTCCCGGGAATTGGACAATACCCAGAGATGCTCCCAAACTAGTTTATAGTCGTATTACATATGGTTACGTTCAAGATATCATATGCTGATTTATGAATTCAGAGTTTACCGGAGGCTTCAGATTTGATATAATTGGGCACGGTTGGTTGTTTTAGTTTATTTTACAGGGTTTCAGGGCGCGTGAACATGAGACTAAGATTTGTTAATTACATATTTTTTTCGGTTATTTCCTTTTTCTTGATGACCGAAACCATTTGGGCTTCCAATTCCCAGGACTATTTCACGCAGGGTTGCCTGGCGTCGATGTCGCGCCAATGGCAGGCATCCATTGAATCCTTCACTAAAGCTATAGAACTCAATCCGGAAAACGCAGCGGCCTATGTCCAACGCGCTACTTCGTTTCAGATGGTCGATCAACTGGATGAGGCCATCAAGGACTATGAGAGCGCCTTGAGAATCAAGCCCGATTACTATCTCGCTCTTGAATACCTTGCCAATTTGTACGAACAGAAAAATGAACCCCTAAAGGCTTTAGACACCTACAATAGAGCCCTGCCTCTGGTGCGAGATCCCAAATGGCGCTCCATAATTGTATGGAAAATATCGGAAGCCAAGAAAAAGGTCGGATCAAAACGCGCTGGAGACGACCCACCAGCTATCAGGATCAATCGCTAATTCCACTCCGTGCAGTTCATTAAAGAGCCACTTTTTGTGGCGCCCTCGTCCGTGCAAGCCAGAAAGCCCGCTGTTTGCATTCTGGTTTTTCATCCATCGACTATTGCCTGATATTCATAAAATCCTGGTAATTACCAAAAAAAGATTGACCGGAATGTATTATAGGTTTATATGAATATAATATTAACTTAGTCCATAGCCAATCAGGTTTTTTTGAGCTGAGGCCGTAAGTAATGACTTCGAGTTTACGGCCTCCGCCCTTGTCAAACCCCTCCCGTTTAGAGAATCCTTCCTAAGGCCTTTGATTCATCTGTCGAGTATTCCCAAAAAATCAGGAACTGTCCTATTGCCTGATGCTGTCAAGTTTCCCTGAGCGCATCCACAATCTTGAGTCTTGAGGCTCTCCAGGCAGGAAGAAATCCGCCTGTCAATCCCATTCCAAGGGCAAAAAGTATGGTTTGCAGTGCAATTTGTCGGGTTAAAGTGAAACCAAAGGCAAGTTCCGAGAATGTTTCCCAATTCATTGTAGATATGGTGATGAACTGCAGGGCTGAACCTGCAAGCAAGCCAGCCAATCCTCCTACCAGGCCCAGTGTGACGGACTCCGTAAGAAAGGCCAACAGTATGTTTGCCTTTGAAAAACCTAATGCTCGTAAGGCGCCAATTTCGCGAGTCCGGTTTGCCACAGCAGTATACATGGTGACCATGGCGCCGAGTATGGCGCCGACACTGAAAAAAACAGTCATGGCCAGACCCAGAATACGTATGAATTTGGCCATTATTTCAGACTGATCACGGTAAAACTCTATTTCGCGTTTCACCTGGACACTCAGCCTCGGATCTGAAACAAGCCTGGCCTTGATCGAGTTGAAATTTTCCGTTCCATCGACTTTCATTATTACTACAGAGTAGCTGTTACGCCTGAATGCTGACATAACCTGATCATTATCCGCCCAAATTTCCGAGCTAAACGCCGTTTTCCCGGCATCAAAAATTCCAACTACGTCCCAGTCAATCAAAGCAAGCTGAATCTTTCCACCCAGTGCGCCACCTTCGAATTTGTCCGCTATGTTGCTACCTACCATGACTTCATGTAAACCCGGAATGGGCGCCCTGCCGGAAACGATTCGCACCTGGGGTCTCATCTCATTTGAGTGGGACCCTATCCCTCTTACAATTACATTCATAGGCGCCAGTGACAATTTCTTTGGCAGGGTCACCAACACCAGGGTTTCCTTGGAGGCGACAGGGTCACCAGTGGCGTTATGAACAACCTCCGGCTGTGAAACAATCACGGATGCGGCATCCCTCTCTATTGAACTGGATACTTCCGTTTCCGCCGCTCCACGCAAAACCACAACATTGTCAACGGAACCAGTGTCAACCAAAGTTTGCTCAAGTCCTGCAGCCAGCATCAGGACTGCAGCAAAAACAAACGACACGAGTGACATTCCAGCGGCTGTCAGTATTGTGGTGAATTTTCGCGTCAGGAGATTTCGATAGCTGTAATTAAGGGGTATGGTCACAGAATGTTCTTAACCCGGCTGTCAGTTCGCCCTGGATTGTGGATCAGTTTTGGAATGCTGTTTCTGCTTTTAACCTATCTCTGTTTGAAGGGGAGTCCGCAAGCCCAGACTCCCCTGTCAACCCAGGTCAATGCTTTTTACAATCAATGGTTAATTGATTAAGCTCCATAAATTTGGATGAATTCATTTTTTAAGGACAAGCTTATACTTTTTCTACAATTAAAGCGGCTCCCATTCCTCCGCCGACGCACAGGGTTGCCAAACCTCGTTTTACATCAGGTCTCCTTTTCATTTCGTGGACGAGGGTTGTCAGAATTCTGGCTCCCGAAGCTCCAATGGGGTGTCCGAGCGCTATTGCTCCACCGTTAAGGTTTACCTTACTCATGTCCAGTTTGAGGTCTTTCGAGCATGCCAGCGCCTGAGCGGCGAATGCCTCGTTAGCCTCTATCAGATCAATGTCATCCATGGACAGACCGGCCTTTTCCAGGGCCTTTCTGGTAGAGGGAATGGGGCCTAGTCCCATCACTTTCGGATCTACACCGGCCGAGGCGTAAGAAAGGATTTTCACCAGTGGTTTCATGTTCATTGCAGCGGCAGCCTCCGCGGAGGTGACCAGAATGGCGGCAGCCCCATCGTTAATGCCGGATGCGTTGCCAGCGGTGACTGTCCCGTCTTTTTTGAAGGCCGGTTTGAGTTTTGCGAGAGCCTCAATTTTTGTACCTGCCCGAGGATGTTCATCGGTGTCAAAAACTTTGGGATCTCCTTTTCGCTGGGGAATCAATACCGGGACAATTTCGTCCTTGAAGCGGCCCTGCTCTATTGCCGCCACAGCGTTTAACTGGCTTCTTAAACCAAACTCATCCTGTTCCTGTCTCGACAGATTGAACTGCTGGGCAACATTTTCGGCGGTCACACCCATGTGATAGTTATTAAATATTTCCCATAGACCATCATGAATCATGAGGTCCAGCATGACGTTATCGTTCATCCTGGCGCCCCATCGGGCAGCTTTCACGGCGTAGGGAGCTGCCGACATGTTCTCGCAGCCTCCTGCCACTATAACTTCTGCGTCGTCCGCCTTTATGCATTGCGCCGCTAAAGATACTGACCTCAGTCCCGATGCGCAGACCTTGTTGATGGTCATCGCAGGAACTTCCTGAGGAATTCCGGCCTTGATCAATACCTGACGTGCAACGTTTTGTCCCTGGCCCGCCTGCAAAACGCAGCCATAAATCAGTTCGTCAATTCTAGCCGGGTCGACTCCAGTCCTCTTGATGAGTTCTTTTACGGCCAGCGTTCCGAGTTCGACTGCAGAAACACCCGCCAATGATCCCCCAAAGGAACCCACCGGAGTTCTCACGGCGTCCACTATTACAACATCCTTCATGCGGTCCTCCATTCAGCGCTAAAACATTTCAGGTTTATCGGGAATTTCTAGATATGAATACAGATTTTTACCACATTTTAAGCCCCTATAACAATACTAGGTTCATCAGTGAAAGTCTTCAATCTGCGCACAACTCATCAGGGACACGCAGATTCCGTTCGCGGTAATATTGAACTGCCCCTGGATGAAGTGGGATCTTCAGACTGGAAAAGGCCCGGTCCAGAGAGAGTTGAGCGCAGGCCGGATGGATTTTTGTCATGTAATCGATACTTGCATACAATGTCTTGGTCAGTTCGTATATTACCTGTTTATCAATTTGTGATGATGTCACCAGGATGTTGTTTTGGCCGAACGTCCGCACACTGGCATCCTGCCCGGGATAGGTTCCCGCCGGAATGCTCATCGGAAACACGGTTGGCATAGCCTCTCGACTCAGAGATAATGTGTCATTTTCGGGTATTTCCAGAAACCCTACCTGGCCTGGATTCTGCTGAATCAGAAAATTCACGGTTGGTATGGGTAAGCCTCCTGAAAAACCCAGCGCCTGAACGGTTCCCGATTTCCATGCGTCTAAAGCTGCTACATTGGACACAGACCTGACTTTTACCTCTGGTTTGGGGGTTGTCATTTCTCTGAGAAGTTGTTCCAGAATGTATTTGCTTGAGCCATCAGGAAGTCCTGTCGCAATTGTCAAGCCGTCCAGGTCCTGCAGGGTTCCAGTACGCAAACTGTCAGATCTGACCAGAAGATGCATTACATCCGACCACAGACAGGTCACCGCCCTTAACCTGGTTTCGGGCCTTTGGAGATAAGGTCCCTGCCCATTGTAGGCGCTAAAACAAAAAAACTCGTCCACCATTATCAAGTCGGCGTCCGATATCCTTATTGCCTCAATGTTTTCCCGTGATCCCTCAGATATGGCGGCAGATACCCTGATGCCAAGGTTCTTCAGTCGTGTGGTCCATAGTGACGCCAATCCCAGCCCAACCTGATAATCCACGCTTCCAGGAAGGCCTGTTGCCAATAACAGGCTGATGCGGCTTGATTTAGTCGGACGCGCCAAAGTAGGGTCGGATAAAAACAATATAGCCATCAGGAAGCATATGATCGGCGCCAGGTAGAGGAAACTCCTAATCAGTCTGGTTAGCTTTCGCATCTAGTCCTCGCGCCTCTACCTGTTTTTCTACTTAAATGAATACTATTTATGATTTCAGGTCAATTAGTTATTGAAGATAATAAATGCATTATGTAAACTCTTTGGGGACGTATCATAGGCGCCACACGGATTAGTTTGGGCATTATTTTCAAACGTTCCTGACAGGGTCTCCTGGCGACAATATTGTCTTCTACACGGATAAGCATGGGACATAGCGTCATCTACCGGTACTTGGTTCTTTATTTACTGGTTCTGGCTTTTTTGCTCCCGGAACACGCTGCGAGTCAGCGGACTATGGATGCCATAGAGGCCTCTGAAAATGTTGCAATTAAGCAACAATACCCGTTTTGTCTACCGCCATCCGCCGGCATGGTCCACAATTTAGCTTCTTTATCCAGCCCTGTAAACAGGGTTGTCAGAACCAAGACGGATGATGAGGTAGGGCCTTTGCTCTTTGAGATTACGAACAAAGAGCGACAGAGAAACGGACTTAAACCCCTAAGACTTAGTTCAAAACTGTGCGACCTTGCGGCATTGCACAGTTCTGACATGTGCGCAGCTAGAAAACTGGCTCATGAGTCTGACGCATTCCCCAAGGGGAGACGTAAGTTTAAGGAGCGCATGACTGGCATCGGCTTGACAGCAGGGGCCGAAAACATTGCTTTTTTCAGTCTGTTGAATGATAATAAGAAACTTGCAACCGAGGTAGTAAAGGGTTGGATGGAGAGTCCACAACATCGGGAAAATATCCTTAACAACTCCTTCAGCCATGTCGGTTTTGGCACTTTTGTCTGTGCGAATGGTTTGGTGTATATCACACAGCTTTTTTCTGACAAACCTTGAAGCGGACGATTAAAAGAATACCGAATGTTCAGGCTACTCATTTTGATAGCTATTTTAGTCAACGTGGTTCCAGCTATATTCTGAGGTTTTTGAGAGATGACTAACAGAGTCCATTTGTTTTTGGTTGTTTCAATATCTCTGTTATATTTGTCTGGATGCTCAACTACGACTGTATCGGAAAAAAAAGAGTCTGTTACTGGTCGTCCTGGAATTCTGGAGGAAGACATCACGACCAGCCCCAGTGCAGCGAAGAGCGATAGAGCCCCGGTGGATTCGCCTTCGTCCGGCATACAGACTTCACCTCCGGGATGGTCATCAAACACACAACCTCAGCCCCAGCTTGATCAATCCTCATCCACCAGGACCCCTCGCAGATTTCAATGGAAAGATAACCGCTGACCTTGGGTCGGAGATTTTTCCAATATATCAGGAACATGTGTTGCTTTGATTTGTCATTAAAGGGTGTTTGTTCTTATGAATTATTTTATTGCGCCGGCATATCGATCTTGTACGGCTTTCTGTTTTATTGGTGGTATGTGATCCGGGAGACCAATTAATGTCTGAAATCCTTCTCAGCGCACCCTTCCTTTTCGTCTGCGCAACTAATTTTTGTTTGTTCCTGGTAGTTTCGACCTGGAGTCTCCTACCGGTTTTCGTGGTTGAGATGGGTGGGGCCACCGCTGACGTGGGAGTTTTAATGGGGTCCATAGGTGTCACTTCACTGGGTTCACTCCCTCTAATCGCTCCGCTCATAGACCGTTATGGACGCAAACTATTTATACTTTCCGGTATACTGGTCATAGGTGTATCGAACATAGGTTTCATGCTTTTCGACGAATATTCTGATCTGATGATAGTTGTCCGACTGCTTCAGGGGGTTGCCTTCGCCGCATGTTTTAATGGTTGCGCCACAGCCATAGTTGATATCCTTCCAGGAAACATTCGCGGACGAGGAATCGGCCTTTTTGGAATTTCAGGTTCACTAGCCGTAGCCGTAGGCCCCTTTGTTGGCGAGCAGGCCATTCTCAGGCATGGCTTCGACTCATATTTCTACCTATTGACGGCATTCGGTCTCATCGGGTTTTTATTTGCTATTTTCATCAAGGAAAAATCCCACGAGAGCCGCAACAAGGGGAACCTGCCTGGATTCTTCCTAACAGCCTTTAATGGGGGCCATATTGGAATGATGGTCCTTGCGGCCGTCTTCGGTTCGGGCTTCGCGGCTATGAACACTTTTCTCCCACTTCAGGCAAAACACCTTCACCTTCAGGCTGGGCTCTTCTTCACTTCTTATGGGGTCAGCCTCGTATTAGTCCGCCTTTTTCTAGGAGGACTCGCAGACCGTTTGGACCGAGACAGACTCATATTCGGCTGCCTGATTGCTTTCGGCTTTCTTCTTATCCTGACATCACAGATTACCGTGATGGTTCAGACTGTCTTTCTCGGGGCCTTGTTCGGGATATGCCAGGGGCTGTCCTACCCTGCGATGATGGCACGGATGGTCGATAAGTCAGCTGAAAGCAATCGCGGAG
>CALDNG010000131.1 GCA_937915285.1 uncultured Desulfomonile sp.
ATGCCATGTGGAACGATTCCCGAAGAGGTCATAGAGGTAGGCTACGCCTGAAAGGTTTTCTCCCTGCTGGAGGGCCTGCGCTTTTATTCTGTGTCCCAGGATGGACGCTTCCCACTTACCGGTCAATTCCGCCGCCCACACCTGGCCGGCAAGCCACAACATTATAAAGACTACAGGCGCAATTATCGCAGGATGTTTCCTCATTGGCGTACAAACTCCTAAATCCGGCTGGACCGATCTTTTCGACTTTTCGGCCAGAGTAATCATGAAACTAGGGGACATCAAGCCTTATTGTCCCTGTCAGTGACCTGACCGCCTGCCGCGCCAGACGCCGACCAGTCGCTGCGTCTCCCTTGACCAGCGCCGCTATGGCGCCTTCCTCCAGGGTCCTCACTATGATCAGGTCCGCCACAAGTTTCTGTGTCGAGCCGTTCAGATCAAGCCCGACATCAATCGAGTCGGCAAATTCAACCGTATCAGGGTCCTTCTCTTCTATCTGGACAGCCATTGACTGCGCTATCCCAAGGAGAAGATGGCGATCCGGTTTCACACCGTCCTCTGGTATGTAGACTTCGAAATGTCCGTCAGGTTCCACGGTGATCACTAGTTGGAGCGGCTTCAGGAAGAGCGAATTACTGGCCTGCGGGTTACAAACAAGTTTCATGACTTAATTATACACCAATTTAATGAATATGTTAAGCTGTTAAAGTAATTTATAGGTTTAGCATGGCTGGAAATTTGATCTTCGATAAACTTCCGCCAGCAGGACGGTGGTAGCGCTGGTTACATTGAGGGACTGAATTTTCCCGCATGTTGGAATATTGACGAGGACGTCACATTTTTCGCGGCTCAGTCGCCTGACACCTTTACCCTCTGATCCTACCGCAAAGGCGTTTTTGCCCTTTAGATTTGCTGTGTAGAGGTTCTCCCCATCCTCACAATGGGCGCCATACACCCAGAATCCTGTTTCTTTTAGTTTTTCGATGGCCCTAGCCAGGTTACCGACCTGGCATACGGGTATGTGTGCGCTTGCGCCGGCAGACGCTTTCTCTGCGGAGGCTGTGACAGCGGCAGACCTGTCCTTGGATAGGACGACAGCCTTTACACCGAAGCATTCAGCGCTCCTGAGTATTCCTCCGAGGTTCTGTGGGTCCTGGATCTCATCGAGCACAAGCACAACCCCGTCTGACTGCGAAAGGCTTTCCTGCATGTCTTCGAGTTCCAGGTAGGGGAATGGCCCTACCCTGGCGGCTATCCCCTGATGCTGGGCCGGTCCGCAAAGGGATAACATGTCGGATTGGCTTACCGCTCGAAAATGGATGTTTTCGTTGCTAAGGATCTCGCGTGCGTTCTTGTGCGCCGCTGATCCCTGAACGGTCATGACCTCAAAAACCTGGCGCCGACCAGCCTTTATGGTTTCAATGACCGGATGGGCGCCGTAAATTATGTGGGGCCTTGGGCCGCTATGTGACTTTCTGTTCAATCTTTTTTCGTCTCTATCACGAGGTCAGGGTTGTTTCTTAGTTCATCGGGTCCAGGAAGGCGTGAGGCTATCTTGCCCTTGGCGATCTCGCGCAGTGACATAACCACTTCGCGATTATCCCGGTCACGGACCATGAGAGGGGCGCCACGCTTGAGTTCCTTGGTCCGTTTGGACGCCAGAATAACAAGGGCAAACCTGTTTTCCACCTTTTCAAGACAATCTTCTACTGTTACTCGAGCCATATTAACCGCCTATTCTATGTTTTGGGTCTGTTCTCTTATCTTTTCAACTTCCGTCTTCATGTTGACAACGTGACTGGAAATGTCGGTTGAAGCCGACTTGGATCCAAGGGTATTAACCTCTCTGTGCAATTCCTGCAAGAGAAAATCCAGCTTTCGACCGAGAGGGGACCCTTCTTTCCCGAAGAAAAGGAATTGCTCGACATGGCTCTGCAGCCTGGTGAGTTCTTCCGTAATGTCTGAACGCTCCGCTATCAGAGCAAGCTCCTGAATCATCCTGTCATCATCCAGCTCGATGCCCCCTGCCAGTTCCTTGACCCTTCTTTCGAGCCTGGCCTTGGCCTCGGAGCCGATCTGTTCGACCAGCGGCGTTATTGCGTCTATGCCCTGCCTGATATTGACGAGCCTCGATTCAATGTCCTTCCAAAGAGCTGCGCCCTCAGTCCGGCGCATATCCTCAAGCGAGGACATAGCCTCACGAAGACATTTTTCAACCAGAGGCCATTCATGGTCAAAACTCTCAAGGCGATCGACCGGCGTCACTATTTCCTTAAGGGTCAGCATGTCTGAGACGGTGATCTCGCCATAAAGACCAAGCCTGTCTTTGAGTTCGATAAGCATTTTATGGAACTTTTCGGCCAGTTCATAATCCAGTGTGACATCGGTCAGCCCGGCTCGTCCACCCGACCTCAATACCAGGATCTCGAATTTTCCCCTGTTTGAGGTTTCGGATATTATCTTGCGTATCTGGGGCTCAAAAGAATTGTAACTCTTGGGAACCCTTATAAAGATGTCCAGAAACCTGTGGTTGACCGCTCTGACCTCAACTACAACCTCAACATCCGCGAGGCTACCCGAGGACCTTCCAAAGCCGGTCATGCTCTTGACATATCCGTTCACTGACTGGACGCCACTAGCTTGCATTTGTATTTCTCTCTAATATCATTAAGTATTTTCAACATATTCTCATCAGAGTAATCAGGATATGTCCATTCCAGCGGCCTGAAAGATCCTCGACGAAAGATGAGCGTGAGATCGGCAAAAATACCTTTGTCCAGATATATCCTGTGCGCATTGTTCTTCCCGGTGGCCAGCACGAAGTTGCCCATGGTCATAAGTCCCGGGTCGAGGTTGAAGGTCCTGGCGCCATTGATCATGTGAAGATTTTCCAGGTTGTTGGTTATCAATTTGGCTTCACAAAGCCGGTTTCTGTCGATCAGTTCACTAAATACCAGAAGGTTCCTGACAATTCCCGTTCCGAGTTCTGCGTCATAATAGTCGGTGTAGTCAAAACCCAGCGGCCCTATTATGTCCTCAACAGTCCCAAATTCGTCTTGGAGCGCCGGCGTTATTATTGAGAGAGTGTCCGGCCTGGGTGACAATACGCTTATTACAAGACATGCCGGTTCAGGAATCTGTGGAGCGCTCAATAAAACCTCTTACCCATCCATTCTGAAGGAATTTATCACCAGCTAAAATAAGCTGAAGGCCATTTGAGGCCATGCGACAGCCGAGATGCGTTTAAGACCGATTCTCGCATCGAAAAAAGTGACCGGTTCCTGCGCGGGCAACGCCGGTCAGTCACGGACAAGGCTTCTATGCTTTTCTGATCTTCTCCTGCTCCTCCTCTGATGTCTTGCAATCAATACAATGGGTTGTCACTGGGCGAGCCTCGAGCCGCTTGAATTCTATGGGCTCTCCGCAGACATCACAGAAACCGAAGCTACCCTCTTCAATCTTTTCCAGCGCTTTTCTGATCTTATTGATAAGTTTTCTTTCGCGGTCTCTAATCCGGAGTTCAAAATTTCTGTCAGATTCCAGGGAGGCCCTGTCGGTAGGGTCCGGAAAAGAAGTCTTACCTTCATTATCCGTCATGTCATCCACAGTCCTGCCTGCGCCC
Organism: uncultured Desulfomonile sp.; assembly: GCA_937915285.1. Taxonomy (GTDB): domain Bacteria; phylum Desulfobacterota; class Desulfomonilia; order Desulfomonilales; family Desulfomonilaceae; genus CAITZA01. Next base: position 3,623 of record CALDNG010000131.1, read on the forward strand.
CTGATCAATTCATCAAGCTGTTTCTGGAGAATCCCTTCAAAATAATCCAGATCCTCTTTGTTCAACTTCATCATCTTCCTCCAGTAATAAATCCTGACAGCATCCTAATCAGGATCCAAAACATCGATGGCCTGATGAAATCCTTTAGTGTCATGCATCAGACTTTATCTCGATGGATTCGCGCTTTGAAGCAATCTACCCGATCCGCCAGTTAATCAGTCGGAAAACCTTATCTGTCCCCTTCCGAGCAGATCATGCAAGTGTATAACACCCAGAAGCTCCTTGTCCCCGGTCACTGGCAAGGCCGTGATCAGCCGGCTTTCCATGACTTCAAGCGCCTCTGCTGCGGTTCTGGACGGATCTACGGTTAGAGGCGACGGAGTCATGAGGTCGCTGGCCTTACTTGACAGGAGGTCCCTCTCAGATCTCATGGCCCTTCTCAGATCGCCATCGGTTATTATCCCTAACAGGGTATCGCCTGACACAACCAGTGTGAACCCCAGATTCTGTTCATTGATACTTTCCAGTATCTCATCCAGTACAGCGTGGGGGCTGACTTGCGGGGCCGAGCGCCTGTCCAGCATGATGTCCCTAACCCTTAGGTTGAGCCTTTCACCGAGGCTGCCGGCTGGATGGCTCCTGATGAAATCTTCACGATTGAATCCCCTTCGAACCATCAGCGCTATGGCCAGAGCGTCTCCCAGGGCCAGGGAAGCGGTTGTGCTTGCAGTGGGGGCCATGTTGAGAGGACACGCCTCCCTTGGTACCCTGCAGTCCAGGGTTACCTGGGCCATCCGCGCAAGGGTCGATGACATTACTCCGGTCATTGCGATGACTTTCACGCCAAGCTTGCGTATTGTCGCAACAAGGGATGTTATTTCCGTAGTCTCGCCACTGTTGGATATGGCGACAAGAGCGTCATCACGTCCGACGATGCCTACATCCCCGTGCAATCCCTCAACGGGATGCACAAATATTGCCGGTGACCCGGTGCTTGTAAGTGTGGCCGCTATCTTCCGTCCGATCAGGCCGGACTTCCCCACACCGGTTATTATTATCCGCCCACGAATGGAATACAGGAGATCGACACAGCGTTCGAAACGTTCATCCAGCCTTTCGAGAACGTCGGTGATTCCCTGAATCTCGATCTGGAGCACCTGACTGGCAATCTCCAGCGCTGTTCCGTTCATGCTAGAGGTTTCTGATGATTGCTTCCTTGAGCGAGTCAACGGCCCACCTTACTTCTTGTTCGTCTTCGCCCTCGGCCATAACCCTGCATAGCGGCTGAGTCCCCGAGTAGCGGACAAGTATCCTTCCGGAGTCGCCAAGGCGCCTCCTGCATTCATCGAGCGCAGCCTTGATCTGAGGCACGCTCTCTATGTCCTTCCGGCACGAGACTTCCACATTCTCGAGTATCTGTGGGAAACGCCTCACAAGCGAGGCCAGTTCAGACAACTTCTTGCCGGATTCCTTCATAACCCTTAAAACCTGGATTGCCGACAGTATCCCGTCACCAGAGGTGTTATGATCCAGGAAAATAAGATGACCGGACTGCTCTCCACCGAAGTTGAATCCATCAGCCAGCATCTTTTCGACAACAAAGCGGTCACCCACCTGTGTCCTGACAAGCTCCACACCGATGGATTTCATCGCGACTTCGAGGCCCATGTTGCTCATTACCGTGGCCACAAGCGTATTCTTACGCAACTCTGACTTCTCGGAGAGGTATTTAGCCACCAGCCCCATTATCTTGTCGCCATCAACTACGTCGCCGTTCTCATCCGAGAATATGGCCCGGTCAGCGTCTCCATCGAGGGCCACGCCAATGTCGGCCCTGAATTCCCTAACCACAGAACAGAGGTTTTCAGGATGCATGGAACCGCAATTGTCGTTTATGTTAAGTCCGTCCGGGGTTTTGGATATGGTCCTGAGATCGGCGCCAAGTTCGTGGAACGCCAGGGGAGCAGCCCGGTAAGCGGCGCCGTTCGCGCAGTCAAGGGCTATCCTGAATTCGCCTAGCGAAAGATTTTCAGGAATACGGCTTTTCAGGAAGGTGACGTATCGTCCTACAGAATCACCGAGTGAAACAGTCCTGCCGACGCCACCGCCGGTGGGTTGTTCAAATACAGAACCGTCTGATTCGACAAGCGCCTCAATACGGTCTTCGACCTCATCGGATAATTTGTATCCAGCGGCAGAGAAAAACTTGATTCCGTTGTCCTCGAAAGGGTTGTGGGAAGCAGATATTACTGCCCCTGCGCTGCATCGCATGTTCCTTGTGAGGAAGGCTATACCTGGAGTGGGAAGGTGGCCTGCAAGCAAGGCGTCCACCCCAACCGAACATATCCCCGAGGCCAGCGCCATTTCCAACATGTCAGAAGACAAACGCGTGTCCTTGCCTATAATGACACGGCTATGGCCATGGTTGCCGTTCCTGGAAATGTGCCCGATCGCCCTGCCCAGCCTGACCGCAGTTTCTACCGTCACTGGGGCAATATTGGCGCAACCTCGTATACCATCCGTTCCAAATAATTTTTTTGGCATAAAAACCAACCTTGAAACAAAGTCACGCCTGAACCCCGGGACTAGCGCGGATCCATGGCGTTAATCTCTGCGGAGCCGGAACAATTCAATTCGCTGTGTCTAATATTAAGGCGCATTCGCTGTGATGCAAACCCAGTCTGTTGTGAGGAAAGGCCAAGGCTCATCTATCAGTAAGAAAACCGCGGGGAAAAAAGTTCGTCAGATTCTTTTTTTCCACGTGGAGTTGTTTCACTATAAAAATACATAAACGTATACACTAACAGATCACCAGGACCATTACAACTTTTTTATTTTGTGGCCGGGATGGCCTGAGGGCGGGTTTTGGGGGGCTTTAGGCTTGGGCCTTGGGCTGTTTTCGGGCCGTCGTGTTGTCTCAGGCTTGATATTTAGTCTGCTAATCGTCCTGGCAATATGGTATATAGCTAATATGGCTAAAAAACATAAGACACTCGTAGCTCTGGTTGGCAGACCGAACGTTGGTAAATCTACCCTGTTCAATGTGTTGACGAGATCACGTAAAGCTCTGGTGGATGACACACCTGGTCTTACGAGGGACAGGAACTATGCTGACGCCAGCATTTGGGGCAAGGAGTTCACGGTTATAGACACCGGCGGCTTTGAGCCGACGACTGACGATGTTGTACTGTCACAGATGCGTTTCCAGACGATGGTGGCGGTTGATGAGGCTGACATAATAGTGTTCCTCGGGGACGGCAAGGCGGGGCTTAACCCTTCGGACAACGATATAGTCAGGATATTGCAAAAGGCAAACAAGAACGTCTTCTACGTTGTCAACAAGGTGGATTCCGAAAAACACGAAAATATTTCTTCGGATTTCTACGATCTTGGGGTGGACAAGCTCTATGAAATCAGCGCCATGACGGGTTACGGAATGGACGAGTTCCTACAGGATCTCTTGCGTTTCATTCCGGAGACTCCCGCTGAGAAGGCGCAGGAGTCTGAGGCCCCCAATGAGCCTGTAAAGGTTGCTGTGGTCGGGCGTCCTAATGTTGGGAAATCGACCCTGGTGAATCTGCTGCTTGGCGAGGAGAGGCTTGTGGCCAATCCTCAACCCGGAACGACCCGCGACTCGATCGACACTGTTGTAAAAAGGGATGGACGTAATTATTTATTTATAGATACAGCGGGAGTGCGGCGGCGTTCCAGAATAATAGACAAAATAGAGAAGTATAGCGTTATCAAGGCGTTCAGGAGCATAGACCGTGCTGATATTGCCATAGTAATGCTTGACGCGCTGGAATCGGTTACTGATCAGGACGCGAGAATAGCCGGTTATGCTTTTGAGAAGTACAGGGGAGTCATACTGGCGTTCAACAAATGGGACCTGGCACAGAAGGACTCCAACACCATCAACAAGTATATAGAGAATGCGAGGCTGTCGCTGAAGTTTCTTGATCATGCTCCAATCATAACCATATCGGCGCTGAAAGGGACCAGGGCCCCAAAACTTTTCGGATTGATCAATGAGCTTTACACGACATACACCAAAAGGGTTTCCACCGGTGAACTCAACAGGTTCCTCGAGGAGGCCGTAGCCAGAAACCCTCCAGGAATGCACAAAAAAACCAAGAGGATAAAAATTTATTACATAACCCAGGCCCAAGCCAAGCCGCCCACATTTATATTCTTTTCTAACTACCCTGAATCAATACATTTCTCTTATAGGCGGTACCTGGAAAACCAATTGAGAACCTATTTCGGTTTCGGAGGCTCTCCGCTGAAACTCATATTCAAGAAGAGGGAGAGCAAGACATTAAGACCTGGACATTAGTTTGCAGGTAAAAAAATTGGATGTGTGACAGCGCTAGGTAATGGTTGAAACTAGTAATCAGATAGTTCGTTTTGGTGAAATCCAGGACATGGTCAAGTCGTATTATCCTGATGCGGACCTGGATTTAATCCGCGGGGCCTACGTATATTCTGCGCGTGTCCATCAGGGACAAACGAGGATGTCAGGAGAGCCCTATTTGTCCCACCCTGTAGCCGTTGCGGGAATACTTGCCCAGATGAAGCTGGATGAGGCTTCAGTCGCAACCGGTTTACTGCACGACACAGTTGAGGATACCCTTGCCACCACCGAAGAACTCGAGAGATTCTTCGGCCCGGAAATAGCCACTCTCG
>CALDNG010000132.1 GCA_937915285.1 uncultured Desulfomonile sp.
ATCCTTGAGGTCTTGAATCAGGCCCACAGCATTAAACAGATAGCGGCCTCGAATCCTATGGATCGGATTGCCTTGCATCGATTCCTCTTGAGTGTCCTTTATTGGTGTCAGGGAAGTCCTGAGGATCATTTATCCTGCAATCCTGACGAACCGTTTGACTCGAAATATTTTAGGAAAATAGTGGATAGGCGGCAATTTTTTGATCTATTGGGAGATTCGGAACGATTCTACCAGATTCGTCCGGTATCAGGATCAAATTCAAATTCCAGGTTTGTGTCTGTCAACTATCTCGTTCACGAAGTACCAACAGGGTCAAACTTTGTTCATTTCAGACATTCTGTAGACACCGTGGAGGGTTTATGTCCCTCATGCTGCGCCATTGGGTTAACGAGATTACCTGTTTTTGCGACCTCTGGAGGCCGTGGAAAACCCCCAGGGATTAATTCAAAACCTCCATGTTATGTCATGCCGGTATCTCGGACACTTGCAGGAACTCTGAGGCTTTTATGGAGCCCAACAGAGGAATTGGGGATCCCTTTTTGGGAAAGCCCGAACATTGAGTTGCCATTCAACCGGGAAGTTCTGCTACTCAACGGTTTGACGTGGGTGCCACGAAAAGTTTGGCTTAACCAAAAGCATCGGTCTGGTGGACGATGTATTTCATGTGGAATCGAAGACAACCTGATCGTTTCATGTGTTTTCGATGGAATAGGTAGCCAGAAAACGGATGAAGACGGTCCTCAGAGAATGTGGAACGATCCTCATGTGCTGTACCTTGATCTGGTTGGTAAACCGGAAAATAGAATTGCCGTAGGGGAACGAGACGCTCTCAATGCTTTGGATGCCTCATCAGGACAATGGAAATTTTTGGTCAAGGGATTGCTTTCCGATGGCAGATTGCTAAAAACCTTGAAAAAAAGGATTGTTGACGCCGGTGTGCCCACGAAAGACATTCACATAATGGGAGTGGGATTTTCAACTGTAAAGAATGATAAATATCTTGAGGTTAAGGAATATGCAATCAATATGGATGACTTAATGAGGGTGGAGGAAGAAACTTTTCCTATGTCTCTTTCGATTTGGGATGAAGAATCGGAAAAATTACGCAAAAAACTTTACGCTAAAACCGGCGCCGGATTAATGAGAGCAGAAATCGAAGCAAAAAACATCACCGCCTGTATCCGGCCTCATCTTGAAAATAAATTGTCATCCGCAATGACTGCTGTATTAGCCTCGGAGAATCAGCCATGGTCAATGGTGCTCTCTGAGTATGAACTGATGATGAGCGCCATAGGCAAATCATATGCCCCTGGTTTCACGACGGACGCTCTTGATCGGAGAATTCGGATATCCGGTCTAAAACCAGACATGAGCATAAAGTTTAAAAACAGGAAAAAACAAAACTAAGGGGGAAAAATGTCAGTAACCGAGCAGTACATATTGGTTCTGACGGAATTGAGACAGGGAGATTTGGGTCTTCTGAGGCGCCTTGGCCAAACTAGCCTTGACAAATCAGTAGATGGATTTGATCTGTTTGCCGGTCTGTGGTGGCCATTGCGACAAAGGAACCACAGAGCGCCAAGACGTGAAATAGCATGGTTGATAGCCAAACTCTATGCATTTTGTCCCATTGAGCATGTAAAACAAGCCTATTTCCCTGAACAGATGGGGATCGCTAAACCAAGTCAGCCAGAAGCGCTTCAAAATTACCAAAAGAGGTTTGATCAGATACTTGTGTCGCCGATAGGCCACTTAGAGGGTCCGATGCAGTGGGGCCTCACATGGTTGAGGCGGACAGGACTAAAAATTGATTGGGTCAAACTGACGGATGATCTTTCGATATGGGAACTAGAAAGCACACGCCTTAATTGGGCTAAAGCTTACCTGAATCCAAATGAAAGGAACATAAAATGATTATAGAAATCCACGCAATACAGAATCACAGTCCTTCCAATCTGAATCGGGACGATCTTGGCGCTCCAAAAACCTGTTATTTCGGAGGAGTAATTCGTTCGCGTATTTCCAGCCAGTGCATAAAGAGAAGCATTCGAACAAGCGAAATCTTCAGAGATCTCTGCGGGGGAATTCGCACACGTCAACTTGTTCGCCTTCTGACTGAAAAAGTAAACGCAGACACAGCAGAGCAAAAGAGAATAGAAAAAATACTCGTCTTATGCGGCATCAAGCCAAAGCCAGGCAAATCCAAAAAAGATGAAAACATCAAACGAGATGACGATAGAAGCAAGATGCTTATCTACACCACAAGGACGGCCATAAACGAAATGGCTGAAATTCTGGTGTCAGGCAAACACAGGAGTGAAACGGAACTTGCTCAGGAATTCAGTCAGGTCATCGCTGAAAGAACAGCCGTCCCCGACATGGCTCTTTCAGGGCGAATGTTGGAACCTGACAAGGACGCCAAGGCATTGTGGAAAAATCTAGAGACCAATGTTGAAGCCTCCTTGCAGGTAGCGCATGCTATTTCCACCCATGAAGCCAGGCCATTGGTGGACTATTATGTTGCGGCCGATGATATTCCGGGAGACGATGCCGGCGCAGGTTACCTCGATGAAGCGATGTTTGCCTCAGCATGTTTCTATAAGTACTTTTCCATCAATTGGGAGACTCTCGTAAACAATCTCGAGGGCTATAATGGAAACAAGGAATATCTGGCTGCACACACGGTTGGGGCGTTTGTCCGTGCAGTGGCTTTGGTAAATCCATCGGGAAAACAAAACAGTTTTGCGGCGCATAATCCGCCTGATGGTATCCTGGTAGAACTGAAAAAATCACCTGTCAGTTATGCGAACGCGTTCGCGCAGCCTGTTGGGAGTGATGTGCGAGATCTCATATCCCAGAGTATGGCTCAACTCGGACAATACATTCATGACCTGGATCAAGGATATGGTAAGCCCGAAAAAAGGTTCTGGTTTTCTCCGAACCTTCGTTTTGGTCTCTATGCGACAGAATACGAAAATGATCTGGCTGTAAAGAAGGAATTGACTGAGAACAGTTGCAAATCCATGGATGAACTTGTGAAAAACGTCATTGATTCAATGGGTTACGACTGGGAACAAGTTAAGAATGTTAGGCTTCATTCGGAGTTTGATTCATGAATGCCAACACACTGTTTTTAAGAATAGAGGGTCCATTTCAATCCTG
>CALDNG010000133.1 GCA_937915285.1 uncultured Desulfomonile sp.
AACCGAGCCTGGGAAGCAGCTTGACAAAGCGATTGAGATAGCCTCAAAAATAGCGTCTCAGGCTCCATTGGCGGTCAGGGCCACCCTGGCCTTGGCAAGATCAGCGGCCAATGAGGGTTTTCAAAGCGGGGTGCGGGACATTGCGCCGCAACTACTCAGCATAATGAAATCCGAAGATGCGGCCGAAGGCGTCATGTCTTTCATAGAACGACGTTCGGCCAACTTCAGGGGGAAATAAAACACAAGCCACATTGTGGAATATATTTTACGGACATGCTTTCCACGTGAGAGTCATCATCTTGCCGGATTTCAGGTTTCCAGTCGCTTGCGTTCCTCGCTCCTGATTTCCCGACGCAGGAGCTTGCCGACTTTTGACTTGGGAAGCATGTCCCTGAATTCGATGTAATTCGGCACCTTGTAATCCACTAGGCGCTTGCGGCACCATTTTATGAGGTCATAGCCGGAGATTCCCTTGACATCGCTTTTTAAGACGACAAAGGCCTTTATTCTCTCGCCAACCTTCTTGTCAGGTATTCCAACAACACAGGATTCAACCACCGAAGGATGTTCCTGTAGGACGGCTTCAACTTCAGAAGCGGATATACGATAGCCCTTGCTCTTGATGACATCCACAGTCCGGTCAACAAAATAGAAATACCCTTCGGAGTCCGACTTCACTATGTCGCCGGTCCTGTAAAAGAGCTTTCCACCTATTTCCACAAAGGCCTGGGCAGTCTCCTCAGGTTTGTTGAAATAAGCTCTAACCATTCTTTCGGAGTGAACCAGCAATTCCCCCGGCTCGCCGAGCGGTAAAGGTTCAGTGCCATCAAGTTCAGTGATCAGAACATCCTTGCTTGGCAACAATTTTCCCATGGTCATCGGGGGTATCTGCCTGTCCGTAGGGGCCATACAGACGCCGCCACAGGTTTCGGTAGCCCCATAGCCCTGATAAATCTGTTTGTGGAATTTTCTGTCCCAACGTGCGCCTATTTCCTGAGGCAGGACATCTGCGGCAGAGAAACAGTATTTAAGGGAAGACAAATCATACTGGTCAGCGCGATCATGATCGAGGATCATCCTGTATAGGGCCGGCACTCCGATTAGGCTGGTAGCCTTATTGCGCTGAATCGAGTCGAACATCGCGTCCAGATTGACCTTTGGATGAAGAATGAGGGTTCCACCACCGATGACCACAGTTGACAGGCTGCAGGTCTGACCGGCAATGTGAAACAGTGGAGCGCCTCCCATGATCACGTCCTTGTCCTTAGGGAACAGGGGATCTCTAACTCCGAGTTGTTCGTCTGAAGATTCGAGGAACAGACCGTGCGAAATAGGCACCCCTTTGGGGTGTTTTGTGGTTCCACCCGTGTATATGATCTCGGCAATATCAGTCTCGTTCAGATCCGGTAAGGGGGCAGGCGTTCCTCCCAGGGAGATCACGTTATTTAGCGGCATGACCATATCAGACTTTTCGATCGTGCCTTTGGGAACCTTATCCGCCAGAAAACCAAAAGCCTTTTTCCAGAGAGGCAGTAGGTCAACTACATTGGTGACTATAACCTTTTGCAGTTGGGACTCAGAAATGATCTGTTTTACGTAACCAAAGTTCCTGTCCGAGCAGATGATGATTTTGGCTTCAGTGTCGTTGGCCACATACTTTAGGTCTGGCACGGTGTAGATTGGAGTTATGGGTATTATAATAGCTCCTAACCTCTGGGCTGACAGCCATGACAGAACCAACTGAATGGAATTGGGTATATACATCATGATTCTGTCGTTTTTCTTGATCCCGAGGTGAGCAAGACCGCCGGCAAACTTTTCTACGAGGTCCAGAAGCCTCTTGTAGGAATACTTTGTGCCCAAATATTCAACTGCGGTGTTATCCGGGTACCTGGAGGTGATGGCTGAAAAAGACTCAAAAATAGTCCCGTATTTGAGATCCGGCATTTTAGGTGATGTCTCCTTTAAACCCCGAAATAAGCGGCTTTGACTTCTGGATTCTCCATGAGTTCCAGTCCCGGGCCGTCCAGACTTAGCATTCCATTCTCCACCACATATCCATGATCAATTACCGGTAAAATGGGTCTGGCAAATTGCTCTGTAACAACTATGGTGAGCCCGGCCTCTTTCCTGATCTTGAGTATGGCGTCCACCAGTGTCTTCTGCATGATCGGACTTAGCCCCAGGAGGGGTTCATCCAGCAGCAACAGCTTGGGCTTTACCATCAGGGCCATGCCTATTGTCAACATCTGTTGCTCTCCACCACTGAGGAATCCTGCTTTGCGGGTTTTTAGCCTTAGCAGGGTCGGGAAAAGATCAAAAACGTATTCTATGGTGGAGGAGACTTCGGAACGTTTTCTAAGGTATCCGGCAATCCTTAAATTCTCTACAAGGTCGGACTCGGGAAATATCGGGTGTCGTTCACGGCACAGAACCAGGCCTTCCTTAACCCGCTCGCTCGGATGGAGTTCGGTGATGTCCTTTCCATCGAAAACGATTTTTCCATACAGCGTTATCCTCTCGCCACCCTTGCGCTGCTCCTTGATCTTCGTGTCAATAATCAGTCCGGAGACAGTGTTCATAAGGGTAGTCTTACCGGCGCTGTTTGAACCGATAACGGCTACTATCTGCCCCTTCTCGACTTTCATGCTAAAATCATTCAGCGCCAGGGCGTTCTCATAGAAGACCATGAGGTTGGATATTTGAAGCATTTGTTTCCCTGAATTCGACGCCTTGAATTTTTGTTCGTAACAAAATGGCAGTAATCAAATTTTTCTGGTGTCAATCTTCCGTGCCCAGATAGGCGTGTTTGACATCGTCACTTTCCATAACCTCAGCCGGTTTGCCGTCAGCGATGACCTGCCCGAAGTTGAGGACCAGAACCCTGTCGGCTATCCTGAACAACTCCCGCAAACGGTGCTCGATCATGATGATGGTCTTGCCTTCCATCATCATCTTCTCGATTATCGGAACGATGCTTGCCAACTCAGCAATACTGAGCCCTGAAAAAAGCTCGTCAAGAATAATCAGGTCCGCTCTCAATGCCAGGCATTTAGCCAGTTCGAGTCTCTTGAGATATCCATGCGGCAGACTGCCTGCAGCTTTGAACGTAACTGACGAGTCCCTCTCAAACCCTACATCCTCCAGTAGGTCCTTGGCCACGGAATCCCTGTCGCCGTAGCGACCTCCGGAGAGCCCTCTGACCCTCGGCGAAAACAGGGGTATCACGATGTTCTTGAAGGCCGGCAAATCGGCAAAAGGTTTGGCCATCTGGAATGTTCGTGCAATCCCCAGACGAGCTATCCGGTATGGCATCAAACCTGTTATGTTTTTTCCCCTGTATTCGACACGGCCTCCTGATGGTTTGACAAAACCGGTTATGAGATTCACCAGCGTTGTCTTGCCCGAACCGTTCGGACCTATTAATCCGAGAAGCTCACCCTGATGAAGATCAAAATCAACCTCTATGACCGCCCTGACCCCACCGAAATTCTTGCTGAGGCCCCGGACTTTCAGAAGGAGTTCACCTTTTTGTATCCCCGTTGTTCCTGACATGAATTACAACCAGTTTCCTTTTGGCTCGTTATAATTTTTTGGAAATAGCCATTATGAAGCCTGTCAGTTTTCCACTTCCGCCCATCTCTCAAACTGCTGGTATTTCCTCTGCACGTAGTGGAATATGCCTTCAGGGATAGCCACTATGAATACGACCAGGGAGACGGCATAAATAACTGTTCTTAAGCCCCCAATACCCCTAAGGGCTTCCGACAGGGGCACAAGGATGAAAGCGCCCAGGAGCGAACCCGCAAAAGTTCCCATTCCACCCACCACTGCGGAAGCCAGGGGCAGAATCGAATAGTCCAGAGCAAAAACCGGCATACCTACAAAACTGTAGACATGAGTCATAAACGCTCCGCAGAACGCCCCTATCGAGCCGGTTATGAACAATGCCTGCGCCTTCATCCAGTAAATGTTGATACCACCGCTCATGACCGCTCTATCATTGTTCTTTATTGCGGTTAGCACCAGTCCATAATCGGTGGTTACAAGCCGGCGTAACCCGAAAAATACCAATAGCAGAGCTATTACAATTAGATAGCATTCGATCCATATGTTGGGGAAAGACTTTAGTCCCGTCAAACCCTCCGTCCCTCCGAACCAGCCGGTGGCCTCGATCGTCCTTTCAAACATCAAGGGCAGGACCAGTGTCACCATGGAGAAATAAACGCCTCTGAGCCTGAGCACCGGCAACAACAGAATAGCGCTCAGCAAGCCTCCAACCAGGGTGGCCAGCGGTATTGTTGTCCAGATCGGAAGAGCGAAACGAATATCCAGGTAACCGGCCAAATATGCGCCAATCCCAAAGAAAAGGGCTTGTCCTAATGACACCATGCCAACAGTCACAAGGAAGTCCCAACTCAGAGCCAGGATGGCAAAAACCGAGGTAGTAATGAGCACCTTTTGCCAGTAGAGGGGTAGTATCAGAGGTAGCGCCAGCAGCAGAATAACCGGCGCAACAGGTGGAACAGAGACGTAAAGAAACTCTCTGTAAGAAGTGAGAGCGAAAATATCATCTGATCTCACCTTGATTCCACGGTCTATGCGTTCTCTTCGTTTGTGTTTCACATTACCGCCATGTAAAGCCATAACAATGGCTGATTATTATGAAGACAGGTTTGGACGATCAGGAGTCCCCGTCGTCATATACGCTCTTCAAGTTCTTTCTGTTTTCCAAAAAGTCCGGACGGTTTCACCAGCAGGATGATGAGAATTGCGACCAGCGAGACAATCATTTTCCAGTGAGGCCCAGAGAATGCGTCGGTTATCATCTGGGCGTAACCGATCATGAATGAGGCTACTATGACACCGACCGTGCTCCCCAACCCACCAATGATACATACTGCCATGGCGTTGATAAGGACGTCGTACCCCTCATTTACCGAGATAGTGCCCCTGGGCAGGATCAGTATCGCCGCAATTGCGGCAAGGCCAGACCCGAACGCAACACTGAGACCGGCTACCCTGTCAGAGTTGATCCCCAGGGACAACGCCGTCTGCTCATCCTGGGCTATACCCCTGAAGGCAAGCCCGGTTTTCGTGTAACGGGTGAACAAATAAAGTCCCAGGGCAAGGCTGATACCTATCCCAACGATCCACAACCTCTGATGATCTATATAGGTGTCGCCGATCATCAGACTTCCATCGGTAAAAACAGGGAGGGTATACTCAAATCCAGTGAAGCCGAGGTATCTGAACAGTTCCAGGATAGCCAACCCGACACCGAATGTCGCAATGACCTCTGAAATAACCATTCCGCGAACCCTCAGGAGGACCAGCCTGTAGAGAGCCAATCCAAAGAGGGCAGTGAATATGACGGCAAGAATGGCAGCTACTGGAAACGGTAATCCGATCAGGTTTATCATGATCCATACAGCATAGCCCGCCATGATGTACATGGCGCCATAGGCAAAGTTTGAAACCCCGCTGATACCGAAAGTCAGACTGAAACCAAGGGCTATCAAAGCCAGGATGATACTGTTAATGAAACCATAGATTATAGTGACTTCCAGCATGCGAAATCCCCTCACAAGGGCTTTTTTTTGATTTTGAATTCAGGCGCCACTTCGAAAAAAAGCGGCGCCGTGAAATCAATTGTTGAGTCGGAAAATGCCAAACATGAAACTACTTCTTGGCCGGTTTGATCCAGTCTGGAAGTTTGATGGACCCTTCGGCTATTGACTGCGGATAAACGATTACACGCTTGCCGTCTTCGGTCCACTGGGAAACACATCCAAGAGCCGTGTTGGCTGGATCGTTGCCATACACCACCTGATTGCCCTCGTTGAACTTGATCCGACCAATGACTCCCTGGCGATCAGTCTTCTTGATTTCATCAGCAATCTTGTCAGGATCAAGTGATCCGGCACGTTCAATGGCTTCGGCAAGAATATAAACGGAATCATAGGATGGAGCGGGGCCATGGCCGGCTTCCATGGGCTGACCGAATTTCTTCTGGTAGGCCTCATAGAACTTTGTGGCAGGGGCGTATTTCGCAACAGGAATGGCGCTACCTATCTCGAAATTGGTATTGACAAGGCCTCCGATTTTGCCTTCAAAAGTCTTCCAGGCTCCCGGTCCGGCCATTGGGGATATGAAACCGGCTACCATGGCCGGAATCTTCATGCTCTTCCACTGTTTCAGAAGAATACCGCTCTGGGGCATGTCGAAAACAGCAAGAATGATCTGAGCGTTCTGTCCCTTGGCTTTTATCAGGCCGGCTGAGAAATCCGACGCTCCGGTTGGGTAAACCTCCTGGCCGCCGATCTTGTAGCCCATTTTGGATTCCACAACATTCGCAGTTCCCTTACCGGTAGCTTTGGCCCATAAAACATCCTGCGTCATCACGTAAAGCTGGTCATAGCCAAATTCGGCCTTCATGAAATCGAGAGCCTGAGCCAGATACATGACAAGAGACTGGGCGTTGAGG
>CALDNG010000134.1 GCA_937915285.1 uncultured Desulfomonile sp.
CCATCTCACTTCAGGAGACCACAGGCCCGTCATCTGCCAATGCCGGGCGGTGCTTGACCCGATGCTCGCACCAGCTACTCGTGGCCTCCGGGTCCATATGCACGGTTGATGAAGACAAGTGTGTTTCTTGCGGAGCTTGTATTACGGCTTGCACTTACGGAGCTATCGACTTCTACGAATCCGACAAGGGGCGCAAGGCGTATGTCAACCCTGTCTTATGCAAAGGTGACGGTTTGTGCAACACGAAGTGCGCAACGAATGCGATTCAGCTCAAACACTTCACTGATGACGAAATTATGTGTGAGATAGATGCGGCCTTCGAAGACCAGGCTTTACAGCCAATGGATGCCGCTGTTGGGTATGTTTAGAATTCTAGATCAATGACTTTGCGATTACCAAATACGAGGTGATAGCGGATGAGCGCAGGACTGAAATTTAAACCGAAGATTTTGGGATTTGTGTGCCATTGGTGAGCTTACGGCGCAGCCGACTTAGCTGGAGTTTCCAGAAGTCAATATACAACAGAAATGAGACTCATTCGCGTGATGTGTTCCGGCCGAGTGGACCTGGCTCATGTGTTCAGAGCCTTCTCCAAGGGAGCGGATGGGGTGTTCATTGGCGCCTGTCATCTTAATGAGTGCAATTATGTCACCCATGGGAATTACCATGCGTTGACCATGGTTCACATAGCAAGAAAACTGCTTGAGGGTGTTGGCATCAACCCGGAGAGAC
This sequence comes from uncultured Desulfomonile sp., assembly GCA_937915285.1. Classification (GTDB taxonomy): domain Bacteria; phylum Desulfobacterota; class Desulfomonilia; order Desulfomonilales; family Desulfomonilaceae; genus CAITZA01. Next base: position 733 of record CALDNG010000134.1, read on the forward strand.
TCAAGATTGAGTTCATGTCTGGAAGTGAATCCAACATTTTCGTCGAAGGCGTGAACGGTTTTGTTCGCAGGATCAGGGACCTCGGCCCCATTGGCGTCGGTGAGGGCATGGATGAGAAGGAATTGAAGTTTAAAATTGATTCCATTACTCAGATCATCCCTTACGTTAGACTAGTGGAGCGCGAGAGACTGAGACTGCCTGCAATGAAAGAAGAGGAATACGACCGTTTCTTCCAGAGTGATGAGTTGAAGCGCATATTCGAAGAAACGGTGTCGGACAAACTGGCGGTCGCCCAGATTGTTTCACTTCTCAGGGAAGGGCCTCTTACAACGGCTGACATCGCCAAGACATTGGGGCTGACCCCTTCCAGGGTTTCAAAATACCTCAACGCCACTTCCAAGCAGAAGTTGGTCCGTTTTGACGAAGGCCTCAAGCGCTATGCTCTGGCATGAGACATAAGAGCAGACCAAAGCTTTGAACAAGGAAGAACACTAGGATAAGGGCTATGGACAAAGACAGAATCGACCAGATAATCGACAAATACAACTGCGACCCCAGTTATTTGATCCAGGTGTTGCTGGACATTCAGGCGGAAAATAGCTGGCTTCCCTTTGATGCCCTGGAAGCGGTGGCCAACAGGATGCAGGTTCCCATGACCCGCATCCAGCATATAGCCACTTTCTATAAGGCCTTCAGCCTCGTCCCAAAAGGACGTCACCAGATTCATATATGTATGGGCACTGCCTGCCATGTCAGGGGAGCATCCAGGGTGCTCGACACTGTCGAGGGGGTCACAGGTATCAAACCCGGAGAAACAGACCTGGATCTCAAATTCAGCCTGGAAACCGTTAACTGCCTTGGTTGCTGTGCTCTCGGACCCGTTGTGGAGATTGATGGAAAGACACACGGCAAGATGGCGCCGGCGCAGACCGCAGACGTGCTAAAAAATTACGATTAAGGAAAAGCTATGCCGCGCATAAATTCACCTGCTGAATTAGAAGCACTAAGAGAAAAAATCCTCTCGGAACGAGACCCCAACAGGACATGTATAACCCTATGTTCCGGATCTGCTTGCCACGCTTCAGCCAGTCGTGAGGTTGCCGCCAGCATTCAGGAGGAGATTCAGAAACATAGCCTGGAAAATACGGTCGATTTCAGGAGGACCGGTTGCCATGGCTTTTGCGAACGCGGCCCAATTATTGTCATTCGGCCTCAGGATATTTGCTACTTTCAGATAAAGCCAGAGGATGTGCCCGAGATTATCTCCGAGACCATTATGGGAAACAGGGTAATTGAGCGTTTGCTATATTCCGACCCTGCAACTAATGAAAAGATAATCAGTGAATCAGAAATACCCTTTTACAAAAATCAGGGACGTATCGTTTTCGGCTCCAATGTCTATGTCGATCCAAAGAACATAGAAGATTACCTTGCCATTGGAGGCTATTCCGCCCTTTCCAAGGCCCTTTCGGCCATGACTCCCGAAGACGTCCTGCAGGAGGTCAAAAAGGCTAACCTCAGGGGACGTGGCGGTGGCGGATTCCCTGCAGGGATAAAATGGGAAGGCTCAAGGAATGCTCCGAGTGATGAGAAATACGTAATAGTGAACGCGGACGAGGGAGACCCTGGCGCTTACATGGACAGGAGTCTTCTCGAGGGGAACCCACATTCGGTTCTTGAGGGCCTGACCCTTGGAGCATTCGCTATCGGCGCCCATGAAGGCTATATATACGTCCGGCAGGAATACCCGCTTGCGGTTGAAAATGTTAATACCGCCATCAGGCAGGCCGAGGAGTACGGCTTTTTAGGAAAGAACATATTCGGGTCGGGATACGATTTCGTCGTTAAGGTCCATAAGGGCGCCGGCGCCTTTGTATGCGGCGAATCCACGGCGCTGATGACCGCCCTTGAGGGTCGCGCCGGTGAGCCAAGACCCAAATACATACGGTCAAATGTTGTAGGACTATGGGGAAAACCCAGTGTGCTCAACAATGTCGAGACTTGGGCCAATGTTCCGCTTATTATTCAGAATGGAGCCGACTGGTTCACCCAGTATGGAACTGAAACCAGCAAAGGCACCAAGATTTTCTCGCTTGTGGGTAAAATCACCAATACCGGTCTTGTCGAAGTGCCTATGGGCACGACCCTTCGAGACATCATCTACAAGATAGGTGGCGGCATACCCGGCGGAAAGAAATTCAAGGCGGTCCAGACCGGTGGTCCTTCCGGAGGATGTATCCCGGAGGATAAACTCGATTTGCCGGTCGGCTTTGATGAGCTTACCAAGGCAGGCTCCATGATGGGTTCCGGAGGAATGATCATCATGGACGAAGATACCTGCATGGTAGATGTGGCAAGGTACTTCCTCGAATTTCTCACTGATGAATCATGTGGGAAATGCGTCCCATGCCGCGAAGGCATGAGACAGATGCTAAAGATTCTGACGAATATCACTCAGGGTAAAGGTAAGGAAGGCGACATAGAGTTGCTCCAGCAGTTGTCCGAAACCGCTCAGGAAGCCGCCCTCTGCGCATTGGGGAAAAGCTCCCCCAACCCGTTCCTGAGCACCCTGCAATATTTCAGGGACGAATATGAGGCGCATGTTAGGGACAAAAGGTGCCCTGCCCTCTCATGCAAGGAACTCATCTCATTCTATATCGACCCGGCAAAATGCCAGGCGTGCACCACCTGTTTCAAGAAATGTCCCTCTAACGCCATTATCGGCGGAAAGAACCTCGTACACATAGTTGATCAGGAAAAATGCACAAAATGCGGAACATGCTTTGAGGTATGCCCTACCCGGTTCCGTGCCGTAACAAAAATATCCGGTGAACCTGTTCCGGCGCCAATCCCTGAAGAAGCCCGAATAATAGTCAGAAAGAAAAAAGAAAAATGAGCGAAATCCTGTTAACAATCGACGGCAAGGAAGTAAAGGCCAAACAGGAGATGACTCTGTTAGAGGCTGCCAAAAGCGTAGGAATAAACATCCCTACCCTCTGTCATCATGAAAAACTGGAACCTTTCGGCGCATGTCGTCTGTGCATAGTGGAAGTTGAAAGTCGTGGCTGGACCAAGATAGTTGTTTCATGCGTCTATCCGGTTGAAAAAAATATTGTCGTTAGAACACGGTCCGAAAAAATAGACAGAATCAGAAAGATGATTCTGGAACTGCAAATGGCCCACGCCCCAGATTCTTTCGTCCTCGAAGAACTCGCAAAAGAATACGGCGCCGACAGGAACCGATTCGAAAAAGAACCCTCATTCTGTATACATTGCGGTCTTTGCGTGCGTTATTGCGCCGAGGTCAAAAAGAAAGATGACATCGGCTTTATCGACCGTGGAATCAGAAAAGAAATCAGCTTCATCCCGGAGATAGCATCAAAAGAGTGCTGGAACTGCAAGGAATGTTTCCCGCTCTGCCCAACGGAAGCATTACAGGCAGCTTACGTCCTCGTCGAAGCCCTGGCCTTCCCAGGAGCCTCAACAAAATCAGCCGGTTAAACATCATTCCTTCAGGAGGGGCGCTCATCAAGCGCTCCCCTGACTAGCCTTTACCACATATCACTTGATTCAATCCCCCGCTATCACCACTAATCAGATCAACGGTTCATACAGGGTGTAAAGGAAATTCTTAGAGTTAAAGGAAAAGATTTGGCCCGACCATAGGATGTGCGCCAAACCAACTTTGCCCAACGCCGAAGACTACAAATAATCCGAATCTAATACGGCTGCCAAGGCCACGTTCCCCATGACAAACTATGTGAGATCAATG
>CALDNG010000135.1 GCA_937915285.1 uncultured Desulfomonile sp.
AAGGCTCCTGGCAATTCCACCGCTGGCGCCTAACTGTCCCATCAGCACAAACATCGGGATGACCGTAAAGCCATACGACGAAAACACACTAAAAACATCTTTGGCCACCAGACTGAATGCGGCATCAACATTCACTATTGCGGCGAAGCCAATAAATCCGGCCAGAGCCATGGCAAAGCCAATCTCCAACCCCATGAAAAACAGACCGAACAATAAGGCGATTACCAGCAGGCTTGTTGCAGCGATACTCATAATTCAGGCTTCCATGTATTTATTATGTCCACAAGTAGGATCAGACACTGGATGTAACAGCAAATGGAAATTCCCCATGCGACAGGGTACAGAGGTAGTTGGAGGGTTGGAGTGACCTCCCCGGATATCCGAAAATCGGTTCCCATGGCCCAGAGGTTCCATCCAATGATCATAAAAATCGATATGCCAAGCAACCTGGTCAATATCCTCATCAGGCGCCTGGACAACCCCGACAACGCTGTCGGGATCATGTCCATCACTACATGCCCGTCCAATCTCGATGTCTGTGGAATTGCGAACCCTACAACTATTGCGCCGAGCAGTCCCACCAGTTCATACGTCCCTAAAATCGGACGTCTGAACGTCCTGAGGATGACATCAAAAACTGTGAGCAGCATTATAGAAGTCAACGCGACGCCTGCCAGATAATACATCAGCCTGGATAGGCCTTCGGTCAATGCGAGGACGTGTTTCACCACCCAACCTCTCTCTCTCAAACAGCGTCTAGGTCTGCGAAAATATTTTTCGGCCTTGTTTCGATTTTAGCTTATGGATTGTTCTTGAGCCATTCCACACAAAAGCTCAGGGCTTCCTCGCCCGGCAAACCTTTTTGCTTGGCGCCGTTCACATAATCGTTGAGAACAGATTTTACCGCCTCAGCCCATTTCTGATCTTGTTCTTTAGATAGCTCAATCACCTGATTGCCCAAGGAAATTGAAAATTCCTTGCCTGCCTTGTCCAGATCGTCCCATGTCTTGCCGGTCTTTTCGATCCACTCCTGATTGATCTGTTCGATTGTCTGCTGAACATCCTTGGGCAGTGAATCCCATTTCTTCTTGTTCATCGCCACGAAGAAACCTAGGCTATATGCGGACCCGAAATTCTCGGTGGTGGATTTTACCACCTCACCGATTTTCCATCCCTTGAGGGTTTCAATGGGCGATACCAAGCCATCGACAACCCCTTTCTGAAGGGCGTCATAGGATTCGTTCTGCGGCATGGCGACTGGGGTGGCGCCCAGAGCCGAAACCACCCTGGCGCTAGTTCCCGAACACCTTATTTTCAGTCCCTTGAGTTCCTCCATGTTGTTGACCGGTTTCTTCGTATGGAATATGCCCGGACCGTGGGCGTGCAAATACATTATCTTTGTGTCTGACAACTCTTTGGGATTAAATTTCGCGAAATAGGCATTGGTGAGTTTTGTGGCCTGCAGGCCATGCTTGTAACCCAGAGGCAGGTCGATTACCTCGGATAGAGGAAATCGGCCCTTGGTATAGCTTAATACTGCCATCCCGACATCGGCGATTCCTTTTACGACTCCATCGTAGGTCTGGTCAGCCGGGGTTAGAGTAGCGCCGGGAAACATATTCACTTTGACCGCGCCGTTGGTTCTCTTTTCTACTTCTTTTCCCCACTCTGTGGCTAGCAGGGTATGCCCGTGGGTTGCAGGAAAGAATATGGAATAGTTCAATTCCACTACCTTGGCCTGGGGTGACGTTGGAAAAAACCAGAACATTCCGGTTATCAACATAAGCCATACGAATTTTCGCCTTGCTCTCAATTTTGCCTCCTTCTGACCTCGTTATATGTGGAGCGGATATTTTCCGAATATCCATCTCCGGCAATCCAGGAAAAAGCAGACCTTAAGAACCGAAAATTCTCATTGTGACTCAAACACACAATCTCGGTGAATGTCCATAAATGATTCAGAGCAATTACAAATCATCCCGGACCTATGAGTAATATTCAACCGCGATTTCAGCGACCGGCTATCCGATCCGTCAGAGTCATCACCAAGGTAAATATCATGTCTAACTGGAACCAGCGCTCGATAGAGCTATCAAACATCACTGAAACAGATGCAGGAAATTCACTGTCCTCAACCCACAAGACATAGGTGACAGGGATTTTGGGGAATGGAAAATATGTCATGGCCCTGTCCCCGAATGGCTCAGAAATGGCCCCCAATTCCAAACCTCTCGACACAAAACCATCCGCGTCAGTCCCATACTTCTCCGTAACCGGGGAAACATGGAGGCTGTGAGGCCCCTGGAAAAAAGTTACCCCTCCAGCCAGATCTTTCTCGCTTATCTTTTTATCATCAATTGGCGCGCCATTTGGAGCGACCAGGTAACGTATCAGCAGTATCTGAAATTCCTCCCTGAGCAGCCTTCCGGGATCAGGAGTTATTTCCGTTATTTGCTCGGAATGCGGATCAACCTTGTAAGTGGCGTTGAGGAAACTCACGGAGAAAGAACCATCCGGAAATATGGCTACACCATCACGATCAAGGATTTCCTCAATCGGCCTGTCCCTCAAATCCTGCCAATGAAACCTGTTTGGAGCTGCGCAACCCATTTAAAAACACCTGTGGAATAACCTTAACTGGACCTTGAATACAAAATGACCAGCTTTTCGATTCTAATGCTATAAAACTGTTCATGCAAAAAAAATTTTTGCCCGGGATGCAAGTTGTTCCAATTTGATCTGTATATTTGATCAGAATCATTCCGGATGGTCCGAAATAAATTACCGTTCAGATCAGGGAATGAAAACAAACTTGATCGTTTTTGTAAATAACTATTGACAACATCCGGTTAATTGTTAGATTTAGGGTAGTTTATAGGGAGTTTGAAACTTGAAACTTAGAGCGGTCATATCAATAACGGTTTGCATAGCGTTGCTGGGGACATCGGTTGTCCCGGCGGCAATGCTGCCGTGTTGCTGCTCGGTCAAAAAGACCGAAGTAAGCTGCTGCTCTATCCCTTCGGCCGAGTCACAACCACCCGTTCCATCATGTTGTCAGGCAAAATCTGGCGTTTTGAAATCAGAAACCGGCTTCAAGGCGCCCCTGGCAAAGAATTGCGGGCTTTCAGGCAATCAGGCTAGTTTCAAATGCATGTGCGCCTCTCATACCAGGGCTCCGGTTGTGACAGATGCGCGTTCCTGTTCCCAGCCGGCGCAAGATTCTTTTTATGTCTGCAACACATTATCAGGGCTGATCTATACGTGTGACTTCCCTGAAAGCGTTCCGAGTCTGACTCCATCCCCTCCGGTCATCGTACCACTCCTGCAGTCCTGCTCACTCAGAATTTGAATCATTCCACCGGTTTTCCGCAGCCGTTTTTTCTGCATTGATTTGTCCAAGACTTTAACTTTTTAATCCCGACAGTTTTCATTGTCTTTAAATCACTGATTATATAACAGTTCAGGAGTGTACTTATGTCCTCAGATCCTAAAATGAAGAAGATCACCCTTGAGAAACTTGACGATTCATCCTCCAAGGCTAAGTCGGCAAATCTTAAACGATTGGGAACATTTGCCGTGGTGTTGCTGGCCGCCGGCATAGGAGGTTACTTTCTTTACGGCATGTTTTCAGGCTCGACCGTCGCTTCGCGTTTCACTGTCAACAACATGAACTGCCCTGCCTGCGTGATAACGGTCAAGGAGGTTACAGAAAAAATGCCGGGCGTCCTGGCTACTGACGTGAGCCTGTCATCTCAGAGTGTCACGGTAAAATTCCAGGAGAAGAGATCATCTGCTGAAAACATCGGTCAGGCGATAGCCCATGTAGGGTATCAGGTCCAGTTGGATGGCGCCTACAAACCGGCCCTTTCCGAAGACAAGGCCCTTGTAGTTGCCGGAATTAACGGCAAGCCTTTGTTGAAATCGGACATTAACACGCCTTTGGCGGTTTACCCGGATGAGATCAAAAAAGGCGATATAGCGGCTACATTTTTCTCCACCGTTGGCAAGGAACTCATCCTTCAGGCGGCAGACAAAGCAGTAATCGTAGCCCAACCTTCCGAGGTGGATGAAGAAATCCGAAACATTTTTGAGACACAAACCATAAAGGAAGAAGATTTCAACCGGTGGATAAAGGAGAATTTTGGGTCGGTTGAAAAGTTCAGACAGGTGATAGCCCAGCGCCTGGCGGTCCAGAAGTTCCTGGATGAGGCTTCCATTTCAGAAATAGAGGATAAGGAGATCAGGAAAAGCAAGACCCTGGAACTACTCGGCAATCTTTTTAAGGATGCGGACGTGAGGATTTACGACGGCCAACTCAAGGAACAGATTCACGCCAAGGTGGGGCACGACGACTGGAAGACTTTCTGGCCACGAATGCTATCAGTCGATAGCGAATTGAAGAATTTGCTTATGGGCCGGGGTTCTGCTGACAGCGCCCGTTTGGCCAATGAGAAATAGGCGCTGAATTAATCGAAACTATTGAAACATAGAGGAATTAAAACGATGAATTTTCTAAGAGCAAAAAGAAACAGGCCGGCCATAGCCATCATGGTGGCGCTAAGCATTCTGACCACTTTAATGATAGTCCAGACAGCTAACGCATGGAACTTCACAGTTCCGGCTACTGAAATTCAACCGACTAATGGAGTTTTTGCAGTCCCGGAGGCGTCATTGCAGGACGGTAAGGCCAAACACTTTCAATACAAGGCCTCACCTAATCTCTGGATACGATTTTTCGTGGTCAAAAGCGTGGATGGCCAGATCAGGGCTGCTTTCGACGCCTGCGATGTCTGTTTCAGCGCCAAGAAAGGATACGTCCAGCAGGGTGCCAACATGGTTTGCATAAATTGCGGGCTGAAGTTTCGCACCGACAGGATCAATGAGGTCAAGGGGGGCTGCAATCCTTCACCCCTCGGAAGAAAGGTCCAGAATGGTCAAGTTTTGATCTCTCAACAGGACGTGATGTCCGGCGCAAGATTATTTCAGTAAGCATTAAAAGGAACATGAAATGAAACTAAGAACTATAGCATTTAATAATCTCAGACGTCGCAAGGCAAAAGTATTCTTCCTCATAACCGGCTTGATGATAGGAGTGAGCGCAGTAGTGGCTTTGATGACCACTACCAGAATCCTTGCTGAAGACATCGCTCACAAGATGGATGAATTCGGGGCCAATATCATCATAACCCCGAAATCAGAGGGACTTTCCCTGACTTATGGCGGCTTGAGCCTTGGCGGTTTTTCCTTTGATGTAAAAGAGATTCACCAGGAAGAACTAGCGAAAATCAAGACCATCGAGAATGCTGCAAACATCCGCATAGTGAGCCCAAAGGTCTTTGGGGTGTTTGAAAGCTCCAACCAGAAAGCGCTTGCCGTAGGTGTGGACTTCAATTCGGAGTTGGCTCTAAAGAAGTGGTGGAAAATAAACGGCAAATCACCGGAATCTGACTCGCAGGTATTACTCGGGCATGACGTGGCAGCCAAACTGAACCTGACCAAGGATTCGGAAGTCCAGATCAAGGACCACACTTTCCAGGTCTCCGGGATACTTGACCCCACCGGTTCGCAGGACGACAGCCTGGTTTTCATCAGGTTGCCGCTTGCCCAAAAACTTTTCGGCAAAGAGGGCCAGGTCGGGATGGTTGAGATTGCTGCGCTTTGCAAGAACTGCCCGATCACCGAACTGGTCGCCCAACTCTCCAGGGCCTTGCCCACCGCCAAAGTGACTGCGGTTCAGCAGGTGGTGGAAGGACGCATGGACACGCTGCACAATTTCCAGAACTTCTCACTAGGAGTTTCAGCGCTGATACTGTTCGTTGGAGGAATGGTTGTATTCGTTACCATGATGAGCAGCGTAACCGAGCGAACCAGGGAAATAGGCATATTCAGCGCAATTGGATTCCGAAGCGCCCACATAATGAAAATCATCCTGCTTGAGGCTGTGATCGTATCACTTTGCGCGGGCATATTTGGATATGCGACCGGGATAGGAGTCACATGGGGACTGTTGTCATTCCTTTCAGAGCACAGGCCTCACATGAGTCTCGATCCTTATGTAGCGGTGGGATCGGTGTTCCTCGCCATAATACTTGGTCTTATCGCATCATTCTACCCAGCCAGGGCCGCAGCAGCCATGGATCCAAACGAAGCTTTAAGAACACTTTAGGAGTTTGAAATGAGTTATATTCAGGTTATTCAGGCAGGTAAGGATTTCGGAGAAGGCGACGCCCGGGTCACTGCGGTAAAGCAGATAGATCTATCAATAGAACAGGGTTCGTTTATATCAATAATGGGCGAATCAGGCTCCGGCAAGAGCACTCTTCTGGCGATGCTTGGTGGTCTGTTGAGCCCCACACGCGGCCAGATCGTTATCGAAGGGATCGACCTCTACTCATTGACACGGACAAAACTTGCGGATTTTCGGAGGGAATTCATGGGCTTTATATTCCAATCCTTCCAGTTGGTTCCGTATTTAAATGTTTTGGAAAATGTTCAGTTGCCGCTCGCTGTGACACATCATTCGGAAGAGGATCAGGTCAGGCTCGCCCTATCCGCTCTGGATAAGGTTGGCCTGAAAGAGAAAGCCCACCGCCTTCCAAACCAGATTTCGGGTGGAGAGCAGGAGCGCGTGGCTATTGCAAGAGCAGTCGTAAATGAGCCCCCTATTCTTTTTGCTGATGAACCGACAGGCAACCTCGATTCGAGGAATTCTTCCGAAGTCATGAAACTGTTGACCAAGCTAAATTCCGATGGACAAACGATAGTGATGGTGACTCACAGCAGGAAGAACGCTGAATACGCCGAGAGAATAGTCGAAGTGGCCGATGGCCGTCTCATAGAGCCGACGCCGTTAAGGGCTGCGTGTTGAACAGGATATTTCCTGAGCTATAAGGGATTGCATCGAGGTGATTCCAATGGAGCCGATTTACGAGTTGATCAAGAAGCTGCTGAACAGGTATTGGCGCCTGTTGGCTATAGTGGCCCTGGCGTTTGTCGCGGGGTACCTGATTGCGCCTACCGGAACCGATTCGGCAAGGATATCAACCAAAAGTCAGCCTGTTACAGAAGCGGGACATTCCCACGACCCGGCCGAGGCTTCAGTCCCGACTGTTTGGACATGCTCGATGCATCCCCAGATCAGATTACCCAATCCAGGGAAATGCCCTATCTGCTTTATGGACCTTATCCCGGGCGACTCATCGAAAGCCGGGTCAACTGATAGTGAATCCAGGCAGATTAGCATGTCCCAGGCGGCTGCCAAGCTGGCGCAGATACAGACCAGCCCCGTTGTCAGGGATTTTGCCAAATTCAAAATTTCCATGATAGGCATGGTTTTTGAGGATGAAACACGCGTCGCAGCCCTCACTGCACGCGTCGAGGGCAGGCTTGACGACGTTTATGTGAATTTCACCGGTGTCCAGGTCAACAAGGGCGATCCGATGGTAAAAATCTGGAGCCCACCCTTGATACGGGCACAGGTGGAACTTTTCGAGACCCTAAAGGGATCGGACCCCAAGGATGATGTCGTCCGGGGCGCCGAGGAAAAGCTCATACAGTTAGGACTTACCCGGGATCAGGTTGAAGAAATCAAGAACAACAAAAAGCCCATGATTAATATTACCCTCCGGGCGCCGATCAACGGGATAGTCACCAGA
>CALDNG010000136.1 GCA_937915285.1 uncultured Desulfomonile sp.
CTGCAGCAAGCGCCATGATGAATTCATCAGGGATATTGAGTAATTGTTCGGCCTCGGATCGTGAAATTGCGCCCCCGGAGACAATACGTTCCTCTATGGAATTAATCAGATTTACCAAAGAAAGACCCTGCATTTTGTCCAAGCCTCCTCATCGTCTATCAGTCATGAATACAACAGCTTTCAGGAAAAATCTACTCACAAGCCCTGCCACCACTAACAGCTTGTTTGTGAATACGCGGACCGATTACTTGACAACATTATTGCAGTGATTACCTGACTATTAAACAAGCCCAGTGACGGGTCTGAGGCTATTAAGACTCATCACCGGATCAATGATAAGAGTTGTCGTTTGAATTTATCATTATCGATCACCGGGTTCCCAACAAGCGTTGAATGAATCCTAAGAGTGACAGAGAGGAGCGCTGAAAATGTACCTATGGCGAAGTGGTGGTCTCCGAAGAGGCGACCTGGACATGTTGAGGAGAATAGACAGCATATTCAGCCTGATGAATAACGTGCGGGGCCAGTCGCCTCGCCAGTTATGGACTGAATCACGACTGTTCCCGCTGATGAATGTCAGGGAGAATGCTGACGCTTTTGAGGTGTCGACCGAAATTCCGGGAATGAAAATAGAGGATGTGGAACTGAAGGTAGAAGGCGAGACCTTGACTGTCAAAGGTGAACGCAAAGCTGAGGATACTCCCTCAGGGGCAAGTTACCACAGGCGTGAAATAGTGACGGGAGCTTTTCAGCGAAGTTTAACTTTGCCGGCCAAGATAGATCCTGATAACGTTTTAGCATCCTACAAAAACGGAATTCTGCTTGTGACCCTTCCTAAAGAGAAGCGAGCCCTACCCAAGCAGATAAAAATAACGTCCGATTGAATCGGCTGAACGGGAGGATTAAAGACATGACAACAGAAGCTCTCCAGTCGACGGAAAAGTCAGGGGTTAACATAGACAAGGGAGAATTGACGCATGAGGGTGATTTCTTCACGCCTGCTGTGGACATTTATGAAACACCTGAAGAAATAGTGATGAATGTTGATTTGCCGGGAGTGGCCCCCAAGGACCTGGACATAGACCTGAGCGAGGACACATTGACCATTGTCGGCAAGGTTTCCGAAAATGACTCCGAGGGGACAGACCTGCTAGTTGAATACAGGGTGGGACACTATTACCGATCCTTCCTGATCAACGACGCGGTGGATCGTTCAGCGATCTCAGCCAACCTCAATGATGGGGCACTGAAACTAAAATTGCCAAAGGCGGCCAAAGCCGTTCCAAGGAAGATTCCGATATCTGCCGGTTAATAAATTAAAAGCTCTTGCATGTTATAAAAAAGGCTTCTGTCGGGAACTTTTCAATCAAAGCATTGACATTACCTAATGGAATGTTTAATTCTATAAGGCTAATGTTGATGCTTTTTATTTTGGTGGCCCGGGATCACAAAACAGCCAGACAGGAGAGAAGACATGAATTATCCGGTTGTATCAGCCAATCAACTTGATCATTTCCTGAGCCAAGTTAGAAAGATACAGCCTCTAACCGCTGAACGTGAATTTGAATTGGCAGTGAAACTTAGTAACACAGGCGATGTTGAGGCTGCTCACGAACTGGTAGTGTCGCACTTGCCGTTTGTGGTAAAAGTTGCATTCCAATATCGGCACTACATGCTCCCGGTTCAGGATCTTGTTCAAGAGGGAACCATCGGCCTGATGAAGGCCGTTAAGAGATTTGATCCACATAAGGGCTTCCGTTTGGTATCCTTTGCCATATGGTGGATCAAAGCTTATATAAAGAATTTCATACTGCGTTCCTGGAATCTAGTTAAACTCGGTACCACCCAGGCTCAAAGAAAGCTTTTCTTCAGGGTTGGTGACATCGGCGAACACAGCGATGAGGCCTCACGGGCTTCCAGGATCGACGATCTTGCAACTCAACTGAAGGTAAAAACAGATGACGTCATAGAGATGGAAGCCAGGGTCAGGGCCCGGGATTGGTCTCTAAACGAGACCTTTGGTAACGACAAGGATTTGAGCCCACTGGAGTTGCTGGAAGATGAGTCCGCGAACCAGGAATCGCTCATGATTGAAGCGGAAACCGAGCAGGAACTTTCAGAGACTACCGAGAAAGCTCTCCAAAAACTTGATTCCCGTGAACGCTTCATTGTTACCAAGAGGTTCATGGATGACAACCCTTGGACTCTGCAGAAACTCGGTGATCACTTTGGTACCAGCAGGGAGAGGATGCGTCAGATTGAAAAAAGGGCCCTCAAGAAACTTAAAAACGAATTCCTTCCCCTGATGGCTGAAGCTTCTGCCTGATCCTGAAAAAAAGTCGATTAAAAGCCGGGTGCGCATTTTACGCCCCGGCTTTTTTGTTATGAGGTCACCCCTAATCCCGCCCAGATTTCAGATCGCCAGGCTTGACAATTAAATAGACTCGCATTATTCCCTTCGTGGTTGATATATTTAACCGAGGAATGGCAGCGTTTGTGTACAGGTAAAAATGATTAAGAAAACCGTTGTGTTATGCGCCGGACTGCTAATCTTTCTCGCCTCACATTCTGTCGGGTTTGGTAAAATAATTATTCAGTCTGATCATATGCTCGATGATCTTCAAGGTCGAGTAAGTCATAATCCCGTAATCGACAAGAAAAATATATCGACTGTTTCTCGCAGTATTGACCTACCGGAGCCGGACAGGAACTCCCGACTGAGCCCAGCACAACAACGAATCAGAGACATGATAGACATGCAGGTCGAGTCTCTGCAGCAATTTGTCGAAAACGAAAACCAGCTAATGATGAATGTGGTTCAACTTATGGACAGGCCGACTGCAGAGGCCTGGATGACCTCTTTCATATCCGCAAAACCGCTGAATTGTCCTCTAAAAAAACAGAAGGAGTGGATTGACGCCATAATCAGCGGGGTTGAGAATAATCAACTTCCGCTCAACAAGGAAATTCTGGCGCTTGTAGCATGCATTATATCGATTGAGTCTGGTTTCCACGCAGATCCCCTCGCTATTGACCCGTCTCGCGGGGAGGACATGTCCAACATTCTCGATCGCGCCGAGCGTGACGTAACCCAAAAACTGGGCCCGCTAATGTCAGTCCCTCCGGTTCCACAATTTTACCAGATTTATAAGGAGAAATATTACCCGCTTATACTCAATTGCAGGACTGAAGGCGATGTGGAGGCCGTTGCAAGGAAGGTAGTCGACGACCTGAAAAAGGATTCGGCATTCCTTCCGGATTTTCTCAAGAATATCCTGGATAAAGAGTTGAACAGGGTTAAAAATGTTGTTCGAACCAAAGGTTCAATGCAGTTGAATTTCCCCCGTGCCATTCAGGTCATGAATGAAAGAGGGGAGAGTTTCAATGATGATGAATTGCGTGAATACATGTATACCCTGAACGGTGGTGTAGATGTTGGAATTGCTGCGCTTCGACCGATGTTCGTGCAGTACGCTGCCAGATATGGAGCCCTTGGGAACCGTTCATGGCTTTTCTTTGTCGGGATGGATTATCACTATGGACCTTTCTCTAGCAGGAACATGATGGAGCAGATACGGATTAAAGACCTGTCGGGAAGAGACATTGCCATAGATGGAGACTTCCTGCATTATGATGACTCTGGAGAGCCGAGCAACAAGGAGTCAGAGACACTGAAGGCAGCGGAGTCGTTTCTGCCCAGGGGATTCAAGTCAGAATTGTTCCAGAACTTCCTGCTCGAAAAGCATCCCCATTACATTTATACTAATACGCACCAAAGAATACTCGGCGCCCACAATTCCAGGTTCGGACCCACCCCCTTCGCCATCATTGGTGAACTCTGGATGGGAGAAAGCGCTCAGATCAAGCACGGAGGGGCCTGGAAAACACGGAATTACCTTAACAAGCTGGACAAGTATCTTAATGCTATCCCGTGGGAATCACTCTACTAATTCACTAGCCGCATCATCAAATCATTTGTTGACTCTTTCGACCTAATATGAGATGATAATCTATACGTTGCGGATACCGATCAGATTTTCACGCAGTCATACGCATGTATGAAGCAGTATCGAGGCGTTGGTGTTAGTGAAAAAATTCATCACTCTAATTCTGACCTTTACGCTTGTTTGTTCAGCCATGCCTGCCAAGGCATCCACATGTGGTCCGAGCGATCCATCGGCCGAGTGGTCAGCCTTGGTTCATGAGGATAATTCAATCGTTTCAAGTGTCTTGTATATTCCTTACATGGTGGTAGCTATTCCATGGCGCCTGATTGACGGTATAATCAATCCGAAACCCACCTCCAAGTCTACAATGCCACCGGCGGCACATAAGGCGCCTCCAGTTCAGCCCTAGATCAAATCAATCTTCTCATCGAAAACCAAGTCTTGCTAAGCCATTTTAATTTTGGGGTCAATCTTGAGCCCATAAATGTGTCTGCAATCTTCTTCAGTATCATGGATTGAGTGGGGTAGGGGTAAATAGTTGATGAAATGTCTGCCAGCCTTATGTTTGTTTTCATTGCCAGTGTTATTTGGCTCACCATTTCTCCAGCAACCGGCCCAACAATTGTCGCTCCAAGTATTCTGCCGTTCTTAACGTCAATCAAAACCTTGCAGAACCCCGTGTCACACCCGTCGGTAATGCTTCTATCAACTTCCGAAATGTCGATACTGATCGACCTGGTCTGCGCTCCCATGCCTGCAGCCTCATTCTAGATCGGAAGAGCACACGTCTGAACTCCAGTCACGAGTGGATATC
>CALDNG010000137.1 GCA_937915285.1 uncultured Desulfomonile sp.
TTGGCAAATCGTACACGGACAACTTTTGTTATTCTTGATCATCTATTACCTGTGATACCATTTCGCCATTTAGCATAGAACGTTGAGATACTCGAAATTAGTCATTGAGCGGAGTCTTTCGGGGTGATCGTATAGTTCCCGTAATCCGTGGCATAGAGCCTTTTCTACTGCGCTCAAAGATGCGAACGCCTTGTTCGGCATATAATTCTCTCTCAAATCTTCCCATAGGTGCTCTATCGGATTCAACTCTGGGCTGTGTGACGGCTGGTAGATAAGCGCTATGTTCTCAGGGATTGTAAGTCTAGTTGACCTGTGCCAACCAGCGCCATCCACCAACATGATGACAAAGCAATCTTTGAAGTCGCTGGAGACTTCTTTAAGGAACAGGTTCATCATTTCCGTATTGGCAAAGGGAAGTATCAAAGACGTCATTTTGCCGAGCGCCATGCACACCGCCGCATATACATAAACGAATGACCTCACTATTTGTTTGGCTATCCTTGGTCTGACTCCTTTTGGAGCCCAACAGGTTCGTAAATCGCTGATTCTGCCAAACCTGCCCTCATCCTGAGCCATGATCACTGCCGGTCTGCTATCCAATGGATCTCTTTTTTCGAGTACCTCGGCTACATTCTCTGAGAATTTTTTTTAAAATCCTCCTGTATCTCCTGTTTAGACTGGGGATGGGCTGGTCGTGGCACAACTTTTCTCCAATCATTCCTCTCAAGCATCCTGTAAACGGTAGAGTGATGAACGTTGTGGCCCAAATAATCCTCCAACTCCTGCTTTACACGACGAGCCACACAGATTTGACCTTCTGTAGCGTCATGAGTAAATCTGGAGATGAATTGAGCCTCCTCTGTCCTACCCATATAGCAACGCCTGCGTTTTCCGGACTTTGTCAACTCAACGGCTTGTGGACCCAATCTGTTATAGATGGAAACCAGATTATGCACTGTTGAAACTGACAAACCGGTATGCAAAGCGATATGCTTGGCTTCACGAGGATCAACCAGGGCGTTCCAAATCACCAGCCATCTTCGATGTTGCCCACCCGTGGAAGCCTTGAGTTTTTCCGAAATCTCATATTCAGACAGATGAGGTTTTACTGATGTCAGTTTGCCCATGAATTACCTCCCCAAAATGTTGGAGAAGGGTATAGCAAATTATTTCAAAAATCGCGAACTGGTATGATGATAGCCAGAATAGCATCAGGAGCGTGAAAAGAAATAGATTAAAGGCTCTTTTCATGACTTCTTCTGTCACCATGTTCCATGGCGCAATGTCTCCCACAATCTTTGTCAGGCGTTTTTAAGAGAACTTACGTATTTTTCACAGGCCAGGGCCGCTATCGTTCCGTCGCTCATCGCAGTTGTAAGCTGTCGATAGCGCTTGCGGTTCAAATCTCCTGCCGAGAAAACCCCTGGAATATTAGTGCTCATGTCCTCATGAGCAATAACGTAACCATCCACATCCAGATCGACCAGTCCCTGTAGAAAATCCGTGGCGGGCTTCTGACCCAGGAATGCAAATATTCCATCCACCGCTATAGTGTCTCTCTCGCCCGTCTTAACATTTTCCAGGACTGCCGATTTCAGGATTCCGCCTTCAATGTTTATATCCACTATTTTTGTGTTCAATCGGGCTGTGACATTATTTTGCCTGAAAAACTCGTCCTGGGTAGCTTTGGCGGCAAAAAAACGGTCCGCAACTTCTATCAGGGTCAGTTGTTCTATTCCAATCCGCTTGAGATAAAGGCTCTCGTCGAAACCACTATTACCACCTCCTACGACCAGGACCCTTCCACCGGCATAGGGGAACCCGTCACATACCGAACAGTAATGCGTCTGATCGCATTCCGGAAGATCAAGAGGGATAGGCCTGCGGCCTGTAGCCACTATCACTGCCTTGCCAGTAAATACGGCTTCATCTGTCTCAATAGACTTGGTCTCTCCTACAAGGTCCATGGACTCAACTTCGCAAACCTCCTCTATACTGACCCCAAGATGATCCACGTGGTCTCGCACCTTCTGCATCAGGTCCATGCCGTGAATGGAAGTGTAAGACGGAAAATTCTCTACCGTGTAAGTGTAGTTGCACAATCCTCCACATATACTTTTTTCTATGATAACTGATTTTACACTAGCCCTGGCCAGATATATGGCCGCTGTCATGCCGGCCATGCCTCCACCGAGAATCAATACATCGTATGGACGAATTTCTTTCATTCCAAAAGCCTTTCGACAATTATAGAATTCTCCAGGAGCAATCCTGGAATACGGAATAATTGGCGGGAGTCCGTTGCGGGAGAGGAAGCTGAAAATCAAGGAGCAGCGTCGAAGGTATCAAGCCCCCGGAATGAAACTCCCACCTGACCTGGTCATCGCCACTCCATGAAAACAGACTCCAGCCGGTAAATCACCTGTGATAATTACTAGTATTAAGAAATATTTTTCCCAGGTGACTTTCTTGCAACTGAAGCTCTCCCCTGATTGGGTTTTGATAAGGCAAGATTTGCAGCCTGAGTGAATAATCCTGACAATCTGTTGAAGCTGATTTATTTAGGATTGGAAGTGAACGTGTCACTAAACACGGCGCTCAATGTTTGTTTAAGGGCAAAAACCTGTCGGAAGCGCGTCTTGCCGGCGCCAATGATAATCCTGGAGTGGCATTCCAGACACAAATGCAAAATATGATAACGCCGATTATGGCCATCATGCTTACGATTTCCAGCCCAAGCTGGTACGGTCGCTGGAGATCAACGTAATACGCAAAAAGACGGTCTGTAACGTGGAACCTTGATGTTGAGCGCAGTGGACCGGCAAAAGGCCAGAAAAGAACTTCTCTCTCTACTAGATCCCCTATGAGATGGCTGGTCCACAGGGTCGCGGTCGCCGTCAATATACGGGGATTCCTGTTTATCTTGAGCCAGTAAATACAGGCGAACATCGCTATGAAAGCAAACGCCACAAGGCTATGGCTCACCCCTCTACCCGGCATTCCCCAAAAAATGTTCAGAGGCTTGTCCAGGATATCAGGACCATACGACGCCAAAGTCATTATAACCAGGTTCTCCTGGCGGAACCCCGTCAGTTTGGCAATGCCTACAATCGCTAGATGCCCGAAAATCATAAATGTCATTATAATATCCAACCATGTCCCATGGCAATAGGTACGGTCGGTATTTCTTTCGGAACTGTCAAATCCCTACAATTTCCCTAAACCCCTATGTAAAAAACATGCGTAAACAAGTTGTATTACAAGTTGACATAATTGATAGCATACTTTATAACTGGTTATCAGGAGCAATGCATCGGTCAGATGTTGACCGAATTGTATGAACAGGCAGGAATTCTCGCCTCTGATTGCGGAGCTAGGTAATATCGGGGTTTAATTTTGTATTCCGGGATTCGGAGGCTTGGCCATACAGGAGATTGACGCTTGAGTCAGTCCACGGGCGTTTGAAAGAGGAAAGGAAAGTCCATGCACCAGTTAGACGCCATTTTTTCTCCTCAGTCGGTAGCTGTTGTGGGCGCTTCCACAATACCAGGAAAAGTTGGCCACGACATTTTTTTAAACATTCTTCAGGGTGACTATAAGGGGGCTTTGTATCCAGTAAACCCCAAGGCAAAATATGTGAGATCAGTGAGGGCCTATCCGACGATAACGGATTTACCGGAAGCTGTAGACCTTGCGATTCTGGTGCTTCCTCCTAAGGCTTCGCTTAAGGCGGTCGAAGAGGCAGCGGAGAAAGGCATCAAAGGTATTGTCATTGTATCTGCGGGTTTTAGGGAGGTTGGAGAGCAGGGACGAAAGATCGAGGACGAAATTGTTTCGACTTGCCGCTCAGCTGGTATACGAATGATTGGTCCCAACTGTCTTGGTGTCATTAACGCTAACCCCTCTGTTCGGCTGAATGCCAGTTTTTCGAATAGGATGCCTGAATTTGGGAATATTTCGTTCATATCCCAGAGTGGCGCTCTTTGTGCAGCCGTGCTTGATTTTGCCTCAGACAGGGGATTCGGATTTTCAAAATTTGTATCCATTGGAAACAAGGCGGATGTTGATGAGATGGAACTGCTGGATTTCCTTCATCAGGACCCTGAAACAGACGTAATAATGGTTTACCTTGAGGGGATCAGGCGAGGTCCTGAATTCATAGAGATCGCCAAAAGAATAACCTCTGGAGAAAGACCCATACCTATTCTGGTGACCAAATCTGGCAGGACAAGCGCAGGTCAGCGGGCTGCAGCGTCTCATACTGGCTCTTTAGCGGGTTCTGAGGGAATTTATGACGCTTTCTTCCAGCAGACAGGCATTATTCGTGCTGATTCCATCGAGGATCTCTTTAACTACGCCAATGCCTTTTCGTCCAAAAAAACGACAGCCGGCAACAGGGTTGGAATAATAACCAATGCAGGAGGGCCTGGCATAGTGGCGACGGACATGACGGTTTCGTCAGGTCTGGTGTTGGCCAAATTCAGTCCAGAGACTGAAGAGGTATTGACTAGCCATTTACCGGCGACGGCCAATGTCCATAATCCGGTGGACGTAATCGGAGACGCTCCTGAGGACAGATATGAAAACGCTGTGGCTGCAGTCATCAGGGACGAAGGTGTCGACGGGGCCATAGTCATTCTGACACCACAATCCATGACAAACGCCCTAGGGACAGCCCAGGCGGTAGCCCGCATCGAAAAAAGGACACATAAACCCGTACTTTGCTGCTTCATGGGAGTTATCGACGTGTCCGCCGGCGTGAAATACCTTCAAGAAGAAGGAATTCCGGTTTTCAGATTCCCGGAGCAGGCCGCTAAGGCTTTCGGCGCCTTGTATCAGTTCTCAAGGTGGGTCAATCGCCAGCATCTGGCCGATTTTGTTCTAAAACACGATAAAGAGAGGGCCTGGGAAATCATTCAGGAAGCCATGGATCAGGGAAGGCAGAGCCTGAATGAGGCCGAGGGAGGAGAACTCCTGCGATGCTACGGATTTGAAACGCTACCCTCGATCATTGCCAAAACCAGGGATGAGGCGGGAGAATTCGTCGAATCAATACAGGCCCCGGTAGTCCTAAAGATTGTTTCTCCTCAGATACTTCATAAATCCGATGTCGGAGGAGTGGTTCTAAACATCAACGACAGCAAAACTGCCATGAAGGAGTTTGACGCCATTGTAGAAAGATCTCTGCGGCAGGTCCCCGACGCCCAGATCGAGGGAGTCCTGGTCCAGAAGATGACGGAAAATCAGGGACAGGAGATTATCCTCGGCATGAACAGGTATCCGATGTATGGGCCTTTGCTCATGTTCGGACTCGGAGGAATTTTCGTGGAAATATTCCGCGACGTAGTCTTCCGGGTGGCGCCCATCGGTCGGAATGAGGCGCGTAGAATGATCAACAGCATACGCGGCAAGAAAATACTGCAGGGATTCCGAGGTAAAGCCCCAAGAGATATCGAGGCCCTTGAACGAAGCCTGGTAAGCCTCTCAGACATGGTTACCAACCACCCCGAAATCGCTGAAATGGACATTAATCCCCTCATGGTTTACGAAAAAGGGAAAGGCGCAGTAGTCGCAGATTGCAGATTCATTTTAAAGGATCCAGTAGAATTCAAGAACGGCTTTTAGTCTATAGCCGGTTACGCCTTTGTGGCGTAACTGGCTTG
>CALDNG010000138.1 GCA_937915285.1 uncultured Desulfomonile sp.
CAGCGTTTTTGGAAGAATGAAGGCCGAAAGGGAGCGTATCGCAAAGGTATACAGGGCTGAGGGCGAGGAACAGGCGAGGGAAATCCGGGTCAATGCAAACAAGGAAAAGGAAATCATTCTGGCAGAGGCGTACAAAAAGGCTGAGACTCTCAGGGGTCAGGGTGACGCAGAGTCAACCAGGATTTATGCCAAGGCATACGGCCAGGATCCTGATTTCTTCTCCTTTATTCGGCACCTAGACGCCTACGAGAGAATATTTGGAACAGAGAGCACATTATTGCTGAGACCAGACTCTCCATTAATGCGATTTTTTGACTCTCCGTACCCGGCAGCGCCGAAACCTTGATCACATGATTCATTTTCCTGCTCTACTGATAGTCTCATACGGATGTGAGTTTTCGCGGAAGGATTGGCAGGAGCGATCCACTTGCGTTCAGGCGCTGTCAGCGAATCGGATTCAACGAAAATCTTTTGGGCAGCCAGCTAAAATGGCGCCCTCGAATCTTTTGCCAATCAATAGCCAGACTTGACCATTGACTTGTGATGCGCTATTTATGGCTCCTAACTTGAACTGACTGAAAAAAGGGATAGCGCCAATGAATGCATTACTAGTTTATCCATCGATCCCGGACACCTTCTGGAGTTTCAAACATATTCTCAAATTCATAAGAAAGAGGGCGGCTCACGTCCCCTTGGGTATGCTAACGGTGGCAGCCATGATGCCTAAGGAATGGCATCTAAAATTAGTCGACATGAACGTCGAAAAGCTTTGCGAAGAACACCTCAAGTGGGCTGACCTGGTCTTTATCGGCGCCATGGTTGTTCAAAAGGAGTCTGTAAGGGAGGTTCTCGATCTTTGCAAACGCCATGGTAAGAAAACGATAGCCGGAGGACCACTCTTTTCAAGCGTTCCTGATGTCTACCAGGATATTGACCATTTGGTGCTGAATGAGGCTGAAATTACATTCCCTGTTTTTCTCAAGGAATTGCAACAGGGAACTGCCAGAAGGATTTATAAGTCGGAAGAAAAACCGGACATAACTCAAACACCTTTACCTCGCTGGGATCTCATCAACATGAGTTACTACGCTTCGATGTCCATCCAGTTCTCCAGGGGCTGTCCTTACGATTGCGAGTTCTGCGACATCGTAAAACTTAACGGTAGACGTCCCAGAGTCAAGACATCCGAGCAAATGATACGGGAATTCGACGCCCTCTACAACATGGGATGGAGAGGACGTTGCTTCATAGTGGATGACAATTTCATTGGGAACAAGGTAAAGGTCAAGGCGGTGCTAAGAGACCTGATGGTCTGGCAACAGGATCGAAAATTCCCGTTCAGCCTGTTCACGGAGGCGTCGGTCAATCTGGCTGATGATCAGGAATTGATGAACCTCATGACTGCAGCTGGATTTGACTCGGTATTTCTTGGCCTGGAAACCCCTGCGGAGGAATGTCTCCTGGAATGTGGCAAGCATCAGAACACCGCCAAGGATTTGGTTGAGGCCGTGAAGACCATACAGAGAAACGGTATGGAGGTAATGGGGGGATTCATCATCGGATTCGATAACGACCCTCCCAACATTTTTGAGCGTCAGATATCGTTCATTCAGTCAAGTGGGGTTGTTAAGGCCATGATAGGCCTGCTTAACGCCATCCCGGGCACGAGACTCCATCAGAGGCTTATGCAGGAGGGCAGACTGATTGACAGTTGCACGGGGGACAACTGCGACGGCACGCTGAATTTTATTCCCAAGATGGACGCCGAAACCATAAGAGCCGGTTATCAGGCTGTTCTAAACAATATTTATTCCCCAAGGGAATATTATCAACGTGTGATGGAATTTCTCAAGGAATACAAACCAACCAGAAAAAAACGCCTTGCGTGGCTTGAAGTAAGGGCTTTCTTTAGTTCCATGATCTATCTGGGCATTCTGGAGAAAGGCAGAATATATTACTGGAAACTACTGATCAAGGCCCTAAGGTTTCATCGCGCTTCATTTGGCGAGGCTATTTCAAGCGCACTTTTCGGCTATCATTTCAGAAAACTGCTTAGCAAATAGGCTAAAGCTTTTTTGAATGTGGTTTCGCTGAATTCGGGGTGTAGGCAACTGTGAGATCCGACTCACGGTAGTAGATTTCATCATCAAGCCGCATTTGCCAATACCCCTCAGCTAGACCAGGCGGTGAATGGATTTTCCACGAACGGGTGAATATCCCGTTTCCTATAGAAAGTGTGTCCTGTTTGATGGATAGGGCCCCAGTGCGCCATCCGATCTGCCGGTTCCTGTATTCTGCCAGACCATCCAGACGAATGAGGATCCAGGAGCCTTTTTCTCCATACCATTCCCCGGCAAAATTCAGATGCGGAGTCTCCAGCGACTTGCCTGAAACTGAACCATCTGTTCCAGGAGTTGTCCAAACATGTATCAATATTGGGGTAGACGTCACCAGAAACATCGCAACACAGGCGAACATCAGCAATATTATAAGGAAGATTTTCCGCATTACTTGTGCTAATAATATCTGTGGAAAGTCTGTTTCCTCAGACAAAAAGAAGCCCGACGGACATTATAAAAGGGGTATGGCTCCGAACATGGAGGATACGGTCGTCTCGCCGGGCTATTGAATGACTAGTAAACACAGTTTATCCAAAGTTGAAATACCTGTCAAGTTTTGTCGACGAATCACAAAACTTAATGCGATAGCGGCATCTCTTGAGCCTTTACGTTAAAATGAGCTTCAGGTTATTTTGATTGTCGTATAATGTAGAACTTTCGCGTAAACTCCATGTTGTTTTTTTCTAATAATACATTCTGACCAAAATGAGAGATCAGGCTAGTGCATGAATCAATAGTAATCAAGACAGAAAGAGAGATAGCCATAATGCGCGACGCAAACCGCATTGTGGCCGAGATTCTCATCAAACTTGGTGAAGTAATTGAACCGGGTATGACCACGGGGCATCTGGATAGGATTGCAGACCAGATGATCAAAAAGTCGGGAGCGAAAGCAGCGTTCAAGGGGTATAGAATGAGTGACAAACGCCCCTACCCCGCTTGCATATGCTCTTCAGTCAACGAGGAAATCGTTCACGGAATTCCCGGCCCCAGAGAATTACTCGAGGGGGACGTAGTCGGTATAGACGTAGGAGTTATTCACAAGGGTTTTGTCGGAGACTCTGCCAGGACATATGCTGTCGGCAGGATTTCGGAATCTGCGCAACGCCTCCTCAGAATCACCGAGGAATCTCTCTACAAGGGAATAGATCAGGCATGGCCTGGTAATCGACTCCAGGACATATCGAGATCCATACAGCGTCACGTTGAGTCTAACGGCTACTCGGTAGTGCGAGATTTTGTGGGTCACGGAGTAGGTCGTCGTATGCATGAACCCCCACAGATACCCAACTACTCCGGAGTAGGCTGGAATCCTCGTCTTGAGGTTGGTATGACTTTAGCCCTCGAGCCCATGGTCAATGAGGGCACATGGAGAGTAAAAATGTTGGATGATGAATGGACTGCGGTCACAGCCGACGGAAAATTGTCCGCTCATTTTGAGCACTCCATAGCAGTCACCGAAAATGGCCCGATGATCCTCTCATTACCCTGAGAAATAATGATCGAATACACTGACTATTTCAAAGGTAAACGAATCACTGTAATGGGGCTTGGTTTACTGGGCCGAGGCCTGGGCGACACACTGTTCCTTATTGAGTGTGGCGCCAGAGTTACAGTGACGGACCTCAAAACAGCCGAGCAACTGGCGCAATCTCTCGAAAAACTAAAGGGGCTGCCTGTAACTATCAAAGTAGGTGGCCACGACCCCGTAGATTTTTCGTCCGCAGACATGATTCTCAGAAACGCCGATGTACCCTCGAACTCTCCCTTTCTTAAAATGGCAGAGGCACAAGGCGTCCCGGTCGAAATGGATGAGAGTCTTTTCTGCAAGTTCTTTCCAGGTCTGGTAGTCGGGATAACAGGCACTCGTGGCAAAACTACTACTACTTCCCTCATACACGAGATACTGTCGAAGGGATCCAGAAGGGCCTATCTGGCCGGTAACATCCTGGGAGCAGCCACACTCCCGCTTCTAGCCAGGGTAAAGCCTGATGACATAGTAGTTCTGGAATTGTCTAGCTGGCAGTTACAGGGTTTCCATGAGGCCAGGTTATCACCACAAGCCTCGGTTTTTACAAATATTTATCCGGATCATCTAAACCGTTATTCTGGAATGGATGAATACATTCATGATAAAAAAGCTATATATCAATACCAGCAAGATGACAATTTCTGCGTTTTCAATAGCTCCAACCCGGTGACTGCTACGCTGTCGAGTGAGTCACCGGCAAGAGTTGAATTCTTCTGCTCATCTAATGTTCCTCCTGACTGGAATATCTTCCTGCCTGGAGAGCACAACCGTGAAAATGTCGCTGCTGCGATGATTGCAACCAGGCTTCTGGGAACACCTGATTCAACTATTCGGAAGGCCGTTGAGTCATTTAGGGGAGTAGAACACAGACTTCAGTCGCTCGGTCTAAAAATGGGACTCGAGTTTATCAATGACACCACGAGCACTACACCTGTTGCAGGAATAGCCGCGTTGAATTCGCTAGAGGGCAGGGAAGTTCTACTGATCGCCGGCGGAGCAGATAAGAAACTGGACCTGGAAGACTTTTCTCGTGAAGCGGCCACCAAAGCAACCATGATTGCTCTTCTCGACGGAACCGCCACTGCCGATCTGCATCGCAACCTATTGAAACACGGAGCGGAAAGAAAGATCACCGGAATTTTCGGAGATTTGAAATCTGCCACCGAAAGCCTGTTGCGTAAGTCCAAGCCTGGACAGGTAGTTTTACTCTCACCCGCTTGCGCCTCTTTTGGTATGTTTAAAAACGAATTTCACAGAGGTGAGCAGTTCATAAAACTTTTCAACGAGATATAAACGGACAAAGAACAACCGTTACCGCTGCTGATAATGCGCTCAGTCGTGGCACAAGCTGTATGCGGTCCTCAAAGCCCGGAACTTGTCCCCCCCTTCGCTTAGCCAGTTCGAAAATCAGGCTCCAGCGTCAAGTTTGCACTGAGTAAAATCGATCGGTTGCTTGCACCCCTTGCAAACATGCTCCCGATCAAACTCGTCAGAGAATATCTCCACCAATTTTCCGCAGGTAGGACACTTACAAGAGAAAGATGACAGGTTCTTGTTGGCTTCAAAACCAGGACAATGCATTGGTGTACTCATGTCTTTATTCCCTCTTTCCGGTTAGATTACTGCCAAAACGGAATGAACGGCCATAAGACTATAATAATCGACTGTGGCGCTGTGGACAACTGAAAATAGGTTAGAATCCGGAATGAAAGGTTGGCAGGATAAGAATCGCAGTCTATGACCTGGATTGCGATCCTACCCGTCTCGGAGTGGGATATGAATGTTTAGCGTCCTGTGCTTTGGAACTCAACAAAGAGTGGGCAGTATAAGACACTTCTGAAAGCGCTCAACTGCCAATTCACAGTTACATAGACCATGGGCGGTTTGAGCAGGATCACCCTTCCAGGATATTCCTCAGTTCCTTGAGTTCTCTCTTTATCTCAAGCAATATATCCCTGTAGTCCTCCTGATTAGCCGATGATACACCAATTTCCTGTTTTTCTGGGGCAACTTGAGCTTCTTCCCTGACACGCGTTGTCTTCGTGGTTCTGGTGGCCTTTTTCTCCGCGGCAGTCTGCTTCTTCATCTCCTGAAGACGCTTCTTGGCCCCAGCAATGGTGAACTTCTCATCGTAAAGGAGATGTTTTATTTCAAGTAAAAGCTCAAGGTCTTTTTTATGATAAAGCCTTTGTCTGGCCCTGGTGCGCGTGGGTTTGAGAATCTTGAATTCAGACTCCCAATACCTAAGGACATATGGCTCAACGTCCAATATTTCACTGACTTCGCCAATTTTGAAATACTGTTTCTCCGGAATTGCGATGGTCATATCCTACCCACCCCTCCTCATGAGAATGCAAACA
>CALDNG010000139.1 GCA_937915285.1 uncultured Desulfomonile sp.
CACCGAGATCTACACTCTTTCCCTACACGACGCTCTTCCGATCTAATTAAAAAAGCTAGAAAATAATTTATATATGAATTGATCATGGCTTCTAAATGGATTTATAAAAACGTTTCAACATGCTTGTATCATTACACAAAACGTGTTTATAGAGCGCGCATTTCTTGCATGCGCGTTGGTTTTCTTTTTTTTTTAGGTGTTAAATGGATGGGCGCGTCTGCGGTAGTGGTAGCTTTCGAAGGAGGAAGGCTCTGATTTGACTGTGTATTTCATTGTGGCTCTCTTCAGAAAGAGTAGTTTGGTCTCTTAAGCGCAGAACAAGAAGCCTCTCAGTTTTTGTATAAGGCGCCCAAATTCGAGGGTCAGTGATGGTGAAAAAGAGGATGCACGGGATGTCCAGGGCTGCGGCAAGATGCGAAACGCCAGAGTCATTGCCTATATATATCTTGCTATTGCAATATGTTGTTATAATAAACTCAAGTGATTTGTTGTATATTATGTCTGGTTGTTGTTTTGTTTCCAATGTTCTGAAATGTTCATCATTCAACAATGTCGCATCAGCTTCGCCCAGAGTTATTACCGGTTGAAGGTCATAGTGTTTGCAGACGGATTCCAGGACATTCCGGAACAGGTCTGGGCTGGCGTTTTTAATCAGAGAACCGCTCCCGGGGGCCAGCCATACCCGATTTGAAGGCTCAGATCTTGTCATGCGCTTCAGGTAAGGTTGCCTCTCTGGGACGGGTAGTGAAAGCCTTTCACACAATGTCTCCACTATGCTTTTGCCTTCTTCCGGTTGTGACGAAGCAACTATTGTTTCAATTCCGGCGCTGCGGAGGCTTTCAGTAACTAGCTTATGGTTTTTCAGAATAACGTAGGCCAGTTCGGGTAAAATCTCACTGTTGTGAGAGGGGCCTGATTTTGGTTCAAAAATCCAGGACCATTTCAAGCTGTCGAAAGAATCTGCATTTACGGCCTCAGGAAGGAGAAAGCCGTATTGTGGGTTCCCCAGTAAAGTCAAGTGAGAACCGGGGTGCTTCTGGAGTATGGCCGCGATTATGGGGAGTGTGAGTATTGTATCTCCAAGGGCTCCCGGACGAATTAGCAGAATTCTCACTTTGACGTGACTCCTCTCGTGTGTTGGCCTATTTCAATTTTCCTGGAGAGACCTCACTCAGGTGGGGGCGAAGGCGACGTCAGGAGAATTGAGGGCCGTGAAACCGACATTCTTGGGAGAAAGCGCCATAAGAGACTTATGACATTTCCCCACTCGGCAATCAAGACGAGCCGCCAAAAGCGTGGTCATTTTTGACATAAGCATTCCGGATTGTTATACTCAATGAACACAAATTCTGGATTAATTATGGACAGAGCCTATTCATGCTAAAACCATTCATTCATGCCCTACCACCTTCTGAGGCCCGCAAATTCAACAAAACATTTGATCCACTCAAAACAGAAGTTGTCGGTCTTGATAACTGCTATGGAAGGGTTTTGTCGGAAGATATTATTGCCAGTCAGGACTCCCCGCAGTTTAACCGTTCGACTATGGATGGGTTTGCGGTGAGGTCGGCGGATACCTTTGGAGCTAGTGAATCATCGCCGGCCCTGTTCAATCTCGTTGGTGAGATAGCGATGGGGCAGGAGTATCTCAACGAACTGAAGCCGGGAGAGACAGCCCGCATATGGACGGGAGGGGCTTTACCGCCAAACTCAGACGCTGTGGTCATGCTCGAACATGTGGAGGAGATTGACGGCCTGTCTATCGAGATGCTCAAGGCGGTGGCGCCTTTTGACAATGTAGCCAGAAAGGCTGAGGACTTCAAAAAAGGTGAGCTTTTACTGGAGACCGGAAAGAGGTTGAGGTCTGGGGACGTAGGTATACTGGCGGCGATTGGCAAATCAAGCGTACTCGTCAC
Source organism: uncultured Desulfomonile sp. (assembly GCA_937915285.1). Taxonomy (GTDB): domain Bacteria; phylum Desulfobacterota; class Desulfomonilia; order Desulfomonilales; family Desulfomonilaceae; genus CAITZA01. The sequence goes on from CALDNG010000139.1 coordinate 1,917, forward strand.
AAAAAAGCCAACTGTGGGTGTAATAAGTTCAGGTGATGAAATAGTTGCCGCAGACCAGATTCCTCCTCCGGGATGTGTAAGGGATGTGAATCGTCACACTATAATAGCGGCAGTCACTGAGGCGTTGGCCAGGCCTTTATGGCTTGGGCTAACACCGGATTCACTGGATTCGATAAAAAGACTTCTGACCAAAGGACTCGAAGATACGGACATGGTCATCATTTCCGGTGGGAGTTCCATGGGTAGCCGGGATTATGTGATAGAAGCAATAATGTCTCACGATGATTCGGAGATATTACTTCACGGAGTGTCGGTTTCTCCTGGTAAACCGTTCATACTGGCGCGGGTAGGGAGTAAACCCGTGATTGGTTTGCCTGGCCACCCTGTTTCGGCTCTTGTATGTATGGAGCAATTCGTGGTCCCGATCATCAGGCGTCTTGAGGGTGAAAACACTTCGTCACCCTTCATCAAGCCGAAAGTGCAGGCGATTTTGACCAGGAACATAGCGTCCAAAGAGGGAAGGGAAGATTTCATACGTGTGAAACTACAAAAATCGGACGGCTACTGGCTGGCTAACCCAATCATTGGCAAGTCCGGCATGGTATCATCCATGGCCAGAAGCCACGGATTTTTTCAGATACCGCTGGACAGTGAAGGTTTGTACAAGGGCGACAAAGTAGATGTAATACTATTTTCAAACTGGGCAGGAGAAGAGCTTGAGAAGGAATATTTATTTGGACATGAAGCCTCCCCAGGAGGCTCTGGAGTTATTTCTGGATCGTCTCGACAGGAAAAGCTTTCCAGGATCTGAAACTGTTTCGGTAAGGGACTCGGTGGGCAGGGTGACATCCAGGCCGGTTTTTGCAAGGTTGTCGTCCCCTCATTTCCACACTGCGGCCATGGATGGTTTTGCAATTGTTTCAGACAGCAGTTATGGGGCAGCTCCTGATCAGCCGGTGGCTCTATGCATTGGCAAAAGCGCTTGGCCGGTGAACACGGGTCGCCCTATTCCGTCGAGCGCGAATGCCGTCGTGATGATTGAAAATGTCAATTTTAGGGACGAGGACACATTTGAGATTGAGAAAGCGCTGACACCTTGGGAAAACGTCCGACGTGTGGGCGAGGACTTTGTGGCTTCCGAGATGATAGTCCCTAGCAGGCACAGAATAACCCCCTATGAGGTTGGCGCCATTTTATCCGCTGGAGTTGCAAGTGTAGAGGTCGTTCGCAAACCGCGGATTCTTTTCATACCTTCAGGATCGGAACTGATTTCTATAGACGATATCAGTGGGGATGGCCCATCACCAGGGACAGTCATAGAATTCAACACAGTAATTCTAAAGGGCCTGGCTGAGCAGGCCGGGGCAGAAGCTGATTGCAGGCCTATTGTCAGGGATGATT
>CALDNG010000140.1 GCA_937915285.1 uncultured Desulfomonile sp.
GAGTCTGCTGATTTTGTTCCAGTTCCCGTCGACCCTACTGTCGTTTCAGGAGGCGCCGATGCTTTCTGCCGAGGTGAAGGCAGGCAAGTTACAGCCCTTGGAAAAACGACTACCACCCTCCCCGGTTGTAATAGACCCCACTGAGAAAGTTGGTGAATACGGTGGAACCTGGCGCAGGGCCTACACCGGGCTGTCGGATTTGTCTGCAATCAGAAAAGTTCTGTATGATCCATTGGTGCGTTGGACGCCCGATTTTAAAATCGCCCCAAATATTTGCTCCAAATGGGAACTGTCAAATGGTGGCAGAAAATATACCCTTGAATTGGTCAAAGGGATCAGGTGGTCCGATGGAACCCCCTTCACCGTCGATGATGTGATCTTTGCTTTGGAAGACGTGGCTTTTAATAAGGAATTGTCACCCTCACCGCCGGGGTGGCTGGCCCCTTCCGGAGTGGTTCCAGTCGTAAAAAAAATTGATGATTATTCTTTTAGCATTGAATTTGAAAAACCTTACGGTCTATTCCTCGAAAACCTTGCATGCCCAAATGGAATGGCCTTGGTGACAAGACCCAAACACTATCTGGCAAAATTCCATGCCAAGTATGCGAAACCTGATGAGTTGGATGCCCTGCTGAAGGAAAAAAAATCCTCCTCATGGACACGTCTGTTCGCTGAAGTGTCCAGCCTTCAGCAATCCTTGTTTGTAACAACTGAAATGCCTTCACTTCTAGCCTGGATAACAGTCACCCCAGCGCCATCCAAACTGTTTGTGCTGGAACGCAACCCCTATTACTGGAAGGTTGACTCGGCCGGCAATCAATTACCCTACATAGACAGGATCAGTTCAGCAATTCAGGCGGAGGCGGGAATGATTCTTCTGAAAGCCGTAGCAGGAGAAATCGATTTTCAGGCCCAGCATCTCGGCGGTATGAATAACTCGGTCTTGCTTCTGGCTCAGCAGTCAACCGGGAAATACCGTCTGATTCCAAAGCTTTCCACAGCTTCCGTGGGATTGTTAATGGCGCCTAATCTAAATCACCCTGACCCCGTGATCCGGAAAATACTTTCGGACAAGCGTTTTAGAATAGCTCTGTCTCATGCAGTCAACAGAAATGAAATAAACAACATAGTCTTCCGGGGTAAGGCTCTTCCCAGGCAGGCAGCTCCCCTGAAGGAATCAGGTTTCTATGATGAGTCCTATGAGAACGCGTATCTCGGACATGACCCAGAACTGGCATCCAGGATGCTGGATGAAATGGGATTGAAGGTGGGACCGGATGGCGTTCGTTTAAAACCTGATGGCCAGCCTCTGCAATTGTGCCTTGACGTCATGGCTTCTATCCAGACATGGGTAGACATTGCTGAAATCATTGCCTCGGACATGAAGAAGTTGAAGATAGACACAGCTATAAAATCCGAGACACGGGAACTGTTCAGGCAGAGAACACAGTCAGCGGCTCATGACATAGCGCTTTGGCCAGGAGACGGAGGACTGGAGTGCCTCCTGGAACCCAGATGGTATTTTCCTTTTAGTCCTGAGAGTCTGAATGCTCCTCTGTATGGGCAGTGGTATCAGACCCGTGGAAAACAGGGAGAGGAGCCTCCTGAAAACATAAAGGCTTTGATGAGCTTGTACGATGACATAGTCAGCGCCCCGGAATTCGACCAGAAAAAGAAACTGTTCTCCAAACTCATCGAGTTCAACCGAGAAAATCTCTGGGTTATAGGACTCATTTATCAGCCACCAGACTATTATGTAGTTGCAAACAATATGAGAAATACTCCTGAAAAGGATTATCAGAGCTGGATGTATCCTAATCCCGGACCGGTCCACCCTGAACAATTCTTTCTGGAGAAAAAGAAATGAGTGGATGACATACGTCTTTCAAGCCCTATCAGTCCATCAGCAGGCGAACAAATGGTCTTCAACCCTACTTCCAGCAGGACACCAGGTTTATGACGGTCAATTTGTTCGCCTCCTTGAATTATTTTTCTCGAGGTTTCTTTAAATAAATTAACATTTAAGTTTTTTGTCTTTAAAAATGCGCTTAAAACAAATTGACAATCAATTTCGGTTTGAATTATTGTAGGTCCACTAAACAAAAAACACTTCAACCGTTTTTCATACCAGTGAACATTTAACTTTTTTATAATTTTTTTACCTCGGAACCAATAACAATTAACTAGCAAAAGAAAATATGACTTTATTGCGATAACCCAGGCGGCGTAAATCTTGTTTTTTTAAACCATTTCAAGTGGCTTGAACAGACAGTTCAGATAACGATGTTATGCAGCGGCTATTTGGCCGGAGCCCGGTTGTTTTATAGCGCCTTTAGTTTCTCGGTAGAAAGGAGCGGTCGCATGAAGCGCAGAAGCGGATCTTTTCTAGTTATTTTCTTTGCAATCCTGATGATGGTCATTGGATCGTCCCACAGTTGGGCCGACAAACCTATCATCCTCGGAGCCCCATTATCCACGGCCTTCCTTTATGGATGGGCGGCAGAAAAAGGCATTAAGCTTGCGGTAGACGAGATAAATGCCGAAGGTGGCGTAAAGGTAGGTAACGAGAAAAGAAAATTCTCGTTAGAAGTGATCGACACGAGGGATCTCGAACCCGGGGTTCCGGTAAGTGAAGCGCTTCTGGCTCTCGAAAAGCTGATTCTGGAGAAAAAAGCTGACTTCATCATCGGTGGGCCTGTCCGTTCGGAAGCCGCATTAGCGGCGATGCCCCTATTGGTAAAAAACAAAAAGGTTTCCATTCTGACCACCGGATCACTTACTCCGAAGTATCATGCCACGGTCGCTGAAAACCCGGACAAATTCAAATATTGTTTCAGGATTTCCGGCGAGGCTAAATGGATGGTGATGGGTGACCTGGTTCCATGCCTTGAGGACATAGGCAAAAAATTCAATTTAAACAAACTGATCATTATGGTTCAGGATGTTGCCCATGCCCGTGCCGGTGGGGAACTTCTGGCTAAAACAATGGGTGACAAGGGTTGGCAAGTCCTTGGACAGCCTCTGGTTTTCCCCACGGGAGCCACCGATTTTTCCATGGGGCTCCTGGACGCCAAGAAAAAAGGCGCGCAGGTCATCATCATATGGATGGACATGCCTGAATCCGCCATCCTTCTCAAACAATGGCACGACATGAAAGTCCCTGCCCTGCCTTTCGGGGTAATCATAGCCGCAGCTGAACAACCTGGCTTCTGGCAGGCCACGGACGGCAAGGGTGAATACTGCCTGGCTAATGTTGTGAACGCCGGAAATGTCCCGAGTGAAGCAACACCGTGGACCATGAAATTCGTGGACGCCTACAAAAAGAAATATGGCCTGGAACCGGAAGGTTACGGAACCTCTTCGAGTTACATGGCAGTCTATGCGCTCAAGGACGCGATAGAGCGAGCAGGATCGATAGATTCCGACAAGGTAGCGGATGCGCTTAGAAAGATTGATTTGAACGGCGTTTACGGACGAATCCGATTCGATCCAAAATCCAATCAGGTCATTCCCAGCCTGGATCCTGCGGAAGGGGCCGTCGGGACGGTGTTCCAATGGCAGGCAGGCAAACGTATTGTGGTATTCCCTCCAAAAATTGCCACTGGCGAAATCAAACTTCCGCCATGGATGAACCATTAGGTTTGTCTGGCCCAGATGATTTTCACCTTAGTTTTTTGGGAACCTAAATCTGGGCCAACACCAATGATATTGGCAAAACACGTTTCTTAACATTTACAGACTTTCAAGACGTTTCTTGGGCCAGAGCCTCATGATTTAAAAATCTCGGCTCTGGTCTTACAGAAAAAGATATTCATCGAAATTTTTCCCGAAGGCTTTTCCATGGAAATACTCATCTATGGTGTCATAAATAGTGTGACCTTAGTTTTAATGGCCCTTGGATTTACCTTGGTTTACGGTGTGAGTCGTCTGCCAAACTTTGCTCATGGCGCCCTGTATGTTGTGGCAGGTTACCTGACCTGGATTTTCATGAATCGCCTGGGCTTTAATTATGGTTTGTCCATCCTTTTTGCGCTTGTTTCGACTTCCCTGATAGGCGCCGCAATGTATCAGTTTGTATTGATAAGAGTCAGGGGTATGCCTATTTCGGAGATCATAGCGTCTTATGCTATTGGACTGGCAATTCTCGAAGGGCTCAGGTGGGGTGGTCTTAAAGGATCGACATTCACTTTACCGCCGTTCATTGAGGGTAGTATAGAAATACTCGGCGTGTCTGTCGATTTTCAGAGGCTGCTTGTAGTTGTTATAGGCATAATCATGCTGGGACTTCTCTGGGTGTTTGTCACCATGACCAAACTTGGTCTGGCTCTCAAGGGAATGGCTCAGGACGAAAGGGCGGCGCTGACTCTTGGAATCGACTCGGACCGAATGGCGGTAGTGTCGATGGCCTTGGGCTCAGGGCTGGCCGGGGTTGCTGCAGTGACACTGTTTCCTCTTGGCAACATAGTCGTTGAAGCTGGTTACAATGTCCTGATAATGGCAGTGGCTGTTTGTATAGTGGGCGGTCTTGGTAGCTGGACCGGAGCTGTTTTGGCGGCTTTTCTCATAGGTTTTGCCCAAATACTTACCGTCGTTTACCTTGGCGCTCATTTTCAGGTAGTTGTGGCCCTGGTATCTATCATTATAACCTTGGTGCTGCGGCCTAGCGGTCTTTTCGGTCGTCAGAAAGAACTGGAAGAGAGGGTGTAAGAGATGACCGTAGATAATAAGGATCGACGGCTTGAGAGAATAGACAGGGGTATAAAGGTTAGATCCGATGGGGTTTACGCAATATCTTCCTGGCTTGAAATGAGCTATCTGGTCGCGCCCCGTTTGATTTTCATACTTGGACTTCTGGCGGCTCCGGTGTTGCTGCTTCCGGTTCCATACTGGCAGAAAGTTCTCTCCATCATCTGTATGTACAGCCTTCTGGCAATCAGTTTCGATTTTTTGGCTAACTACGTAGGTCTTGTCTCACTCGGAGGTGGTTTCTATATAGGAATAGGGGCCTATGCGGCCGCTTTACTGAACATGAAATTCGGTCTTCCTCCGATAGTGACCATTCCTGCCGCTACTGTGATAGGCGCCATCATCTGCACTGTTGTGTTTTTGCCTTGCCTGCCTCTTCGTGGAGTTTACTTCGCCATAGTCAGCCTCATGTTCCCATTGCTGGCTGCACGTATCATAGAGGCTCTGGACATCTTTGGAGGAACCGACGGCATAGTTGGGGTTGACGGTTTTTCCAGCCCATGGATAGAGCAGTATGTGCTCATCTTGGCAGTGCTGATTGCCGTTTTCTTTCTACGACGCATGATTACTGAGGACGTGGGGCTGGTTTTCTCGGGGGTCAAGGACAATGATCAGGCCGTAAAAGCCTCTGGAATAAATATTACTCGATACAAGGCCCTGGGAATTTTCATTGCCTCATCCCTGGGATGTTTTGGCGGAGCGGTTCTCTCCCACATCTACATGTGGGCGGGACTTTCGCAGTTTGCCCTCGACTTCTCCATCATTCCGATAGCCGCTACTGTTATCGGAGGAGGCGGGACATTGATAGGGCCGGTCATAGGTTGCCTCATCCTGGTTCCGGTTTCAGAGCTACTTCGTGACTTTGGGACCCTTAGAATTGCTGTTTACGCTATAATCCTCACATTGTTCATCGTTTATAAGAGTGAAGGAATCATGGTTTTTGCTTCGAGAAAGTATGAACAGTTCGAACGCTGGGTATCCATTTAGAAGATTGGCGCATTCAGCCCGAATGTTTTTTGGCTCACTTTCCCTCATCAGTCCCATGGTTGGGATTATTTTCAGGAAATGTAAGATATGAGTGATCAACCGCTACTGAACGTTGACAGTATCAGCAAAACCTTTGGTGGAGTCGCAGCGCTTTCCATGGTGAGCCTGCAGGTAAATCGAGGCGATATTGTAGGAATCATAGGCCCCAATGGTTCAGGCAAAACCACACTGGTAAATTCGATATCCGGGTTTGTCAAACCTGACCGGGGCAAAGTCGTTTTTAACGGGCATGACATAACCGGTTGGCCTCCCCACAAGATTGCCGATATTGGGCTAACGAGAACCTTCCAGGTGATGCGGCCATACTATTCATTACCGGCTTTTAAAAATCTCATCGTCCCTCTTTTTTCCCCGCGCTCCAAACGGACGGGTGGCTGGCGCGGTGGTGGGAAAATGGGCAGTCGTGACACAGTGGCCCTGGATATTCTGGAAGAAATCGGTTTTGAAAGAGACTCCTATGTCCCGTACAAGATGGCCTCCTCTTTACCAACAGGGTATCTCAAACGTCTGGAGTTAGCCAGATGCCTGGCATTACGTCCTGAACTAATTATATGCGACGAGGTCTTTTCGGGGCTGAGCATGAGTGAAATGGCCAGCATGCTGCCATTGATAGAGAAACTTCAGATGGAGGGGATATCCCTCATCATGGTTGAACACCGTTTGCGAGAACTCTTCAGGCTCGCTAATCGTGTTATAGTCCTCAACTTCGGGTGCAAGATAGCAGAAGGAATCTCTGGCGAGGTCATGGAGTTACGTGAAGTGAAAGAGGCCTACTTCGGATCAGAGGAGGAGGTGCTCGATTATGTTTGAAGCCAAAGGACTCATGGTCTTTTACGAAAACATGCTGGCCTTGAACAACGTTAGTCTGGCCTGCGCAGAAAATCAGATAATTGGGGTTTTTGGAGCCAACAGCGCTGGCAAATCCACTCTCATGTATACCCTTTCCGGAATTATGCTCGACATCCAGAAGAAAGAGGAAATGGCCGGCGGGGAGCGTATAACCATACGTGGCGAAATATTTTTCAATGGCGCGAATATCATGGGAATTTCTCCGGCTCACAGGGCTAAGAGTGGCATAGTGCTATGTCCCGAGAGAAGGCGTATTTTCCCGGAAAGCACCGTTTTGGAGAATCTGCGGATCGGCGGGTATCTGGCCAAGGCAAGCCAGGCCAAAGACACCCTGGATTATGTCTTCAACATATTCCCGGCGCTCAAAAGGCTTTCAAAAAGGCTCGGTGGCTTTTTGAGCGGTGGAGAACAGCAGATGCTGGCAATAGGCCGGTCGCTCATGGCTCAGCCAAAACTGCTATTACTGGATGAGCCGCTCCTGGGACTGAGTCCTGTCATTCAGTATCTGTTGGCAAAATCAATCAAGAGTATAAGGGATGAGCGCGGAGCTTCCATTATAGTTTCAGAGCAATATGCGCGCCCTATAATGCCCATAATAGATTACGGATACATCCTGGAAAATGGAGCTGCTGTTGTGGAAGGCACTAACCTGGAACTGATGAACAATCCGGATGTTAAGTCAGCCTATTTCGGATCTTAAACTGGAGGCGGACAATGAAACCGGAACTCACATTTACACGTTTTGAAGCATCATGCGAGAAATACCCGAATAACATCGCCGTTATTTTTCTCGGGGAAAAATTTACGTATCGTAAACTGCACAGCATGGTCGATGGATTCGCTTCGGGCCTGAATGGGTTGGGCTTGCAAAAAGGCGACCGGATTATTTTATACTTGTCTAATTGTGTGCAATACGTTGTGGCATTCCTTGCCGCCCAGAAGCTGGGACTGGTTGTCGTTCTGGTTTCGCCGATATACACCTCGCATGAACTTGAATACATGGTGAATGATTCCGGGGCAAAAGCAATAGTATGTCATGATAACAACTATGGCTATGTCAAAGAGGTAATTGGAAAAACCTCACTGGAAAAAATCATCTACACAAATCTGAGCGATATGGTTTCGCCCACCATGAGGCTAATAGCTTATCTGTTCGACAAGACACCAACAGGCACGGTAAAGGGTGGTGAGGAAACCATACCTTTCAAAAAATTGCTCAAATCGACCGGTACCCCACCCCATGTGTCTATCGATCCGATTCAGGATCTGTCCTACATTCTTTACACCGGTGGAACAACGGGATTTCCCAAGGGAGTCCCGGGCAATCACTGGGGACACACTTCATATGTCAACGACATCACTGACTGGCTCTCAGTTGGTCATCTGGAACATGGTAAGGATGTCTATATAGCTATCAATCCCCTTTTTCACATCATGGCGCTCGGTCTTTTCATGGCGATAGGACTGAACGTAGGCGCAACCACAGTGCTCATGCCAGTTCCCCAGGTAGATGCCATTCTGATGGAGATCGAGAGACGTAAAGTCCGATGGATGCTAGGGGTTCCTGCGCTCTATCGGATGATCCTGGAAAATGATCGACAGGAAACCTATGACATCAGCTCTCTAAAATATTGTTTCTGCGGTGGAGACGTTTTGCCCAGGGAAGTTCTCCACAGATG
>CALDNG010000141.1 GCA_937915285.1 uncultured Desulfomonile sp.
GACTGACAGACGCTATTATGCTAATATCAGGGTAGCAGCTAAGGATGATATTTCGCTATTCGCTATTTTCCAGGGATTTCAGCTCGCCGAGCCGCAAATGCCCATTAAATTCAGTCTTGAAGGTTTTAATTCGAAGTGATCAAAATGAAAAGGAAATTATTCTTCGTATCAACCGTTGCCTACCTGTTTACCTTCTTCCTGTGCACCGCTTGCCCGGCTCAGGAAACAACAGGCGCCATATCAAGCGTTAGAATATCGCCTGATATGAGGCAGATCGTCATTCGGGCAGACGGATTGCTTGGAAAACACTCAGCATTCGCGTTCGAAAAACCTTACAGACTTGTAGTGGACTTTGATTCCACATCTTTGGCAAAGATATCAAACAAAATCAAGCTTGAAAAGCCTCCCATAAACGAAATTCGACTGGGCAAACTGGAAAACAGGGCCAGGGTAGTGATCGATTTTGGGTCATATCCTGTTCCTGCATATGCAATTGAGCGCCAGGATAATATGGCGGTGATAGCTCTTGGTGAGACTGGCCCCGCCAGACCCGAAAACCTTCCTGAACCTGCTCAAGATCATGAAAAGCGGCAACCCAAGAAACCTACAGTCAATTCAAAGCCGGCCACACCCAAAAAGGAGCCCGCCAGAACAGTCGAGTCTGTGCCTGCCCCAACACCCATAAGAACCCCCCTACCTCAACAGGTTCAGACATCAAAGGCTGAGACGCAAAAGCCTGTTCATGTGGTTAAGAAAGCCCTGCTTTCCAACGACTTGCTTCTGGTCGAAATGCACGATCCGAGTAACCCGGCCAACTCTTGCAGCCTGGCGCTGGAGATAGATCTCAAGGATCAGACCATCAAAGGAGCGTCACTCAGCAGCCGTGATGGAGAAATCAAACGTTTTGAGATCTCAGAACTGAACGAAAACATCAGGGAATCCCAGGACAAAGCAAACATGACATCTGGACCGGTCACCGGACCACGAAAAGCTCGAACATCAACCACCGTTTTTGAAGCAAAACCCATGGAAAAGCCTAAGAACGTTTTCAACACAGTCCCGTCTGTAACATCAATGAGCCCTCCTGAGGGACCGGATGTGCAAATCCCCCTGAAAATGGAGGAATTCAAGCTCCAGGTCAAAAAGGAACACTGAATTCCAGTTTCTAGCCGGGATTTTTTTTCTTCTCGACAACTTCTGACTGCAGACTGAAACATGCACAGACAGTAAAAACCTTGCGCATGCTCTAGCCCTCCGCCCTCCGTCTCATTTTGTTTCATGCAGGTACGTCCTGTTGGAAATATCCTGTTGTACTTGACTGAAACGAAATAAACTTTATGATGTTACGTGATCAGATCGATAAATTGGATTGAATCAATATGTTTCATCAAGAAAGGGGTTACAACAATGCCACATTCACTACCGGTATCCAAGCTAATGATAAGTCCTCATTCCTGGCCCCAGTTGAGGGCGGATGCAGAAGTCAGGGACGCTATCAAACTCCTGCGAATCCTGTCAGAGGATGAAAAGCTCGAGCATGGTCGGTCGACACCTCTAGTTTTTGACAACGATTATAATCTGGTCGGTCTCATCCGTTTAACAGACCTTCTTCAGAACGTGAGACATCTTTGCGATCAGAAGGAGGGGGCTTGCGATTTGGGCGACGCTGTAAAGCCCATACGGGAACTGGCAAAAAAATTCCCCGGACATGTCTCACCTAATGACAGCATATTAAAAGCTCTGGACATAATGATAGACAACTCCATCACCCTGGTTCCGGTCATGGATAATGGAAAGCTTGTCGGGATGCTAAAACTGGGTGACATTTTCAATACTATTTCTTCATTACTTTTCGATGAAGAGAATCCCTCAGAGCGCAGCAGGATAATGAAGTATCTTCATATAAGCTAATCCGGCGCCAACTAGCCCGGTTTCAAGGGCGAGTAAATGGCCATCCGTCATCCCTGATGATTGGCTATCCTGAAATGGCGCATGCCGTGATGCCCGATCATGGTAAATTTCCGACTCATTATGCAGGAGTAACGTATGAAGCGTCTGGCTATTTTGTTCATGGTTGTCATTATTGGACTGACATGTTCGGTCCAGACCGCCATGAGTGGAGAGACCACATCCAAAAATTCCGTCCTTATCATTCAGGGCAAGGTGGAAGACATGGGTGGGAATCTTCTGGGCGAAAGCGAACTGGCCGTTTTCCTTGACGGAAAGCAGTTTAAATTAGAAGAATCAACCGCTTTGGGTGGGACCAAGCTGAAAAAACACCATACTGGCAAGAATGGATTATTCCTTATAAGTATTCACGCACCGCCTGATGTGATACAGAAAGGCTCTTGGTCGATACAGGCCACTAAAACCAGCTTTAACCCATCCTCTCTAATACCTTTAAAGACGATAACGGACGAAGGGCTTAATCAATCCGGGGAGAGACAGTTCTCTGGTCACGCTGATGTAACACTCAAGAGAATTCAGGGACCGGCTTTCTGGCTGGCTCTGGCCATACTCATAGGCGTTTATGTGTTGATTTCCCTTGAGATAGTTCATCGTACCCTGGCCGCTCTCATCGGAGCTGCCCTGATCCTGACAATCACCCATACCGTAGGCCATTTCAATCATGATTATCAACTACTGACATTTGAGCAATCCCTCGGCGCGGTTGACTGGAACGTTATCTTCCTTCTGATGGGAATGATGATTATTGTAGGTGTCTTAAAAGAGTCGGGAGTTTTTCAGTGGCTTGCATACAAGTCATTTCAACTGTCAAAAGGAAGGGTCTTTTTGTTGGCTGCTTCACTTTGCGCAGTGACAGCATTCCTGAGCGCGTTTCTTGATAATGTCACTACAATGCTCCTGCTGACTCCTGTAACCATCGAAATTTCCCTGGTGCTGGGTATTTCCCCATTTGCCCTGTTAATACCCGAAATAATGGCCTCAAACTTTGGAGGCACTGCAACCCTGATTGGCGATCCTCCCAACATTATGATTGGTTCTTACGCAGGCCTTAGTTTCAATGATTTCATGATTCATCTGACACCAGTGGTCATAGTTACCATGGTTGTCCAGATACTCTACACAAAATGGTATTACGGCCGGGATTTTTCAGCCGCCAAGGTAGACAATGTTGAAAAGACTATCGTGTTCCTTCGAGAAAAATACAGGATAACAAACCTGAAGCTTCTGTATGTGGGAGGCTCGGTCTTAATAGGCGTAATATTGCTGTTTATACTTCACGGTTTCTTTCACATGGAAGTTAGCGTGGCTGCTCTTTTAGGGGCTGCGCTGATCGTG
>CALDNG010000142.1 GCA_937915285.1 uncultured Desulfomonile sp.
TCAAGTCCGTACAGCCGCCAAAGGGTGGCGTAGGGGGCGTAGATGCACGATTCATGAGAGGATTGACTTATGTAGGTGATCGTTTTCTGGTGATACTGGATCTTGAGGCTATGATGTCTGAAGATCAGGAGATGGATATTCAGGATGATGATTACGCTGAAGGTCCGGGTGAAAGCCCTACAATATCCACCCTCGATGACAAGATACTCACACGAAGGATCATAAGTTTCATACTCGATGGAGAAATATTCGGCGCCGAAATGGGAGAGGTTGCCGAAATTATGGAGATGACAGTCATAATGCCCGTCCCCAATGTGCCCGACTTTGTCATGGGGCTAATCAATCTGCGGGGGACCATAGTTCCTGTGATAGACCTTCGAATTCTGTTTGGACTTGATCGAAAACCCCAGACAGCCGAGAGCAGAATAGTGATCCTGAAAGAGGAGAATCTTCTTGTCGGGGTGGTAGTGGATAGCATGTGGGAGTCGTTGAGGCTGTCGCGGGACGCTTTCCAGCCTGCGCCACATTCCCCTACAAAAGTCGACAACCAATACTTTCGGGATATCAGCCTCGTAAACGGCCGCGTGGTGACAGTCCTGGATATATCCAGAATTCTTTTGGATACTTCCGGGAGGAGTGGCTCATCTGACGTGGTTCAGGATTTTGTTGTCGCCAGGCCAGCATCGGCCCCCAACCCCATGATTGAGGCCCGAAATGAATAATATCAGGGTCTTGGTAGTTGATGACTCATCATTGATGCGCAGAAGTATTTCAAAAATACTCGAATCGGCTCCGGATATTACGGTAATCGCAACAGCCTCCAACGGACAGGAGGCGGTGGAATTGGCCCGTAAACTGAGGCCGGATGTCATTACCATGGACGTAATAATGCCGGTCATGGACGGTCTTGCAGCTCTGAAGGAAATTGTCAAGCAAACCGGTTCCAGGGTCATCATGCTCAGTTCTGAGACTTATGAGGGTTCCAAACAAACCATTGAAGCGCTATCTGCCGGAGCTGTCGACTATATTACCAAAACATCCGGGCAGGTATCTCTGGACATAGGAAAAATTTCAAACCAGCTAATTAACAAGGTCAGGACTGCGCATAAAAGCAAGACCATGGTTTTTGAACCAATCAGTTCAGCAAGCTATAAATTCCGTCAGATTGTAGCTGAACTTTCATCAAGGGAAAAACCCTCTATCAGGGAAAATCTGCTGGATCCTCTGACGTCTCCAGTCAAACGCGAAATCGTCGCAATAGCCTCCTCAACCGGAGGACCAGCGGCCCTTCAGGTGGTCCTTTCAGCGTTGCCGCGAGATCTGCCGGCAGGGATAGTAATCGTTCAGCACCTGACTGAGGGTTTTAGCCAGACATTGGCTGATAAGCTCGACAGTGTGTCCAGCCTCGATGTCAGGCTTTGTTCAGGAATGGATGACGTCAAACCGGGTGTGGCGTTGCTGGCGCCTGCCGGGTGTCATGTCACAATCAAAAGGATGGGGGAAAGGCTCCTGGCAGTTCTCGGCCCTGATCCTGAGAACTCCCTCCATAAACCATCCGCTGATGTAATGTTCTCATCGGTAGCGCATACTTGCGCAAACAGGTCCTGCGCTGTAATCTTGACTGGAATGGGTGACGATGGGGCGCAAGGCATCAAGGAGATCAAAGAACGCGGTGGAGTGACAATCGCTCAGAATGAGGCGACATCGGTCATATTTGGTATGCCAAAAGCCGCCATAGAAAAAGGCGCAATTAAGATTGTGGCTCCTTTGGGAGAGATCGCAGCCAGGATCATGGCGGCCCTGATTACGGATAAGGTTCCTGAACCACCTAACAGGCCCAACCTTGCCTGGCTGTGAAAATTAGATCAATATGCAAACAGGGTCTTTTCATGCCATTCTAGGGCGGAAATTAACAGAACCAGCGCAGCCTGACCGGTTTTTGCCAACAGTATCACAAAACGCTTATCCGCCTGCCTGGTGAGGATCTTTTTATGAATGAAACCTCAAATGAGTTCAGTAAATCTGACATCCTTCAAATCGCCGATATCTATGAGAGGCTCTACTATCAGTTTGTCGATCTGATGAACTTTTCATATAAACTGGCTGGATCTTACAGAAAGTCAGATGCTGTCGCTGCAATAATTTCAGATGAAGTATCCAGAATTGACGGGATATCAAGTAACGCTGTCTGGATAATCACAGGACCGAACACCATAGTAAAAATGGCTCAAAACGGCGCCATGACCACTGAAGACAATCGGACCAGGATCGGATGGAACGCCAACGATGAACTCGGGCGCCTGTTAAGTTGGCAGAAAGTCGCATGGGGACCCTTCGAGCCAAAAACTTACGAAATGCTTAAAGGCTTTGACACCCCGATGCTTTTCCCGATCAGGGGTATGGATATTGCCCAAGGATTTCTGGTAATTGATCATTCCGACAATTTTGATACGGAAAGATGCCAATACATTACAAAATTCTCTTCAATGATACTCGAAATGTCGGGGCTCTATTTCAGACTTGAGGATGAAATAAAAGAACGACGCCTGCTCGAGGAACTCCTGACAAAGGAAAAGAACAAGGCCCAGTCATACCTCGATGTGGCTGAAGTCATGCTGATCGCATTGGACAAAGAAGGAAAAGTGGATCTGATAAACAGGAAAGGATGCCAGATACTCGGGTATCCTCCCGATGAGGTTGTCGGTAAAAACTGGTTTGACAACTTCATCGACAGAACTGACAAGGTTGATTTACTGTCAGTTTTCTCCAAGGTGCTGAACAACGAATCCGACACGGCCAAATTCTCTGAAAACAATATAATCACTAGTCGTGGGGAACATAGGATCATTGAATGGCACAATACCAGAGTTACCAATGATGAGGGACGGGTTACCGGAACCATAAGCTGCGGAACCGACGTTACGGAGCAAAAGAAGTCCGAAAGCGAGAAGCAGGCGATCCAGGCTCAACTGTTCCAGTCCCAGAAAATGGAGGCCATTGGAACCCTTGTTGGAGGTATTGCCCATGATTTCAACAATATGCTACAGGCTATCATCGGCTATTCCGAGTTGTTGTTCGAGGACATGAAACCAGGCCAACCCGGACAATATGAAGTCAAGACCGTTATCCAGACCGCCCACGGTGGAGCGGAACTAGTCAAAAAACTCATGGCCTTTGGACAACAGGCTCTGTCGTTTCCCGTCGAGTTTGATCTCAACAAACAGATCAGGGAGTTGGGGGTACTTCTGTCAAGAACCCTGCCGCAGGAGGTGGATGTAATCCTGAGCCTATCCGATGGGGCCTACATGATATACGCCGATCCCAACCAGATGGATCAATGCATCATGAATCTTGCCATAAATGGGGCTGAAGCTATGCCCAACGGTGGGGTTCTGAACATCAAGACGGAAAATGTAATGCTATCGGAAGAATTCTGTTCAAGAAATCCGGGGCTTGATCCTGGAAGTCATCTTGCTCTTTCCATCTCTGATACAGGAAGGGGAATGGATGAAAAGACACTCTCACGAATATATGAACCGTTCTTTTCGACAAAACAGAGAGGCTCAACCCGGGGGACCGGTCTTGGATTATCCGTGGTGAAAGGCATCCTTGACAAGCAGGGTAGTCTGATCACATGCGTCAGTGAACCAGGAAAAGGGACTACATTCACCATTTATTTTCAATCGATCCAAAATGACCGCAAGAACCAGGCAAAACAGCCCAACCTAAGACTCTTCAATTCGTTCAGCAGGATTTAAGAGTTCGGCCAGTTCCGTTCAGCGCAAGTGGGCAGTCGGCGAAAACCTGTGTGGTGTCACGGGATGCCGACCGCTTGCACGAGAAATGTTAACCTCAGGATTGCTCAATTAATTTTCTGAATCTCTCAAAGAGGTAACGTGAGTCATGAGGCCCTGGGGAAGCCTCAGGATGGTACTGAATTGAAAACACAGGGTATCTCCTGTGTCTCATGCCTTCCACTGTCTGGTCGTTCAGATTGATGTGAGTGATTTCAACTTCTGAGGCGACAGAATCCGGATCAACGGCAAAATTATGATTCTGGGATGTTATTTCAACCTGACCTGTATCAAACCTTCGTACGGGGTGGTTGGCGCCATGATGACCGAAGTTGAGTTTGTAAGTTTTGCCTCCCATGGCCAACCCCAATATTTGATGCCCTAGGCATATCCCGAAAACCGGTTTCCTGCCAATCAGCGATCTGACGGTTTCTATTGTGTATGGGACTGATTCCGGGTCTCCTGGACCATTGGAGATGAAAATACCGTCAGGCGCAAATTGGAGGATTTCTTCGGCAGTTGAGAAAGCAGGAAACACGCGAACCTGCGCGCCCGCATCAACAAGAAGTCTTAAAATGTTTTGTTTGATCCCGCAATCTATCGCAGCTACCCTGAAGGACTGGGTGGGAGCGGTCGGGTTCGAGTTCCAGCGCCAGATCCCCTCATGCCAGTCGTAAGGTTCCTGGCAGGTCACCTCCCTGACAAGATCGAAGCCTTCAATGTCAGGAAATGTTCTGACTTTTTCAAGAAGGCTGCCCCTTTCATGGTCATCAGTAGAAATGATCCCCTTCTTGGCGCCTGTTTCCCGCAGATTTCGGGTTAGTTTCCTGGTGTCAATCCCCTGTATCCCAATGATTCCGTTTAATTTCAGAAAATCCTCCAGGTCATCATTGGTTCTCCAGTTACTCGGCTGTCCGCAGTATTCCTTGACTATGAACCCAGACAAAAAAGGTCTCACGGACTCATGATCCTCAAAATTGACACCGGTGTTCCCGATATGGGGATAAGTCATCGTAACGATTTGACCCCTGTAAGACGGGTCGGTCAGAATTTCCTGGTATCCCGTAATGGCGGTGTTGAACACTACTTCGCCTATTTTTTCTCCATTGGCCCCTAATGACTCCCCCACAAAGGTCGTTCCATCAGATAAGACTAGGGTCGCTTTCATGCTGAAACCTTTTTTATCGACAAAAAATTTGGGTTATTCATCCTGGCTTGATAGATTCCGCCAGCTGAGCTGTCATTTCATGAATGCCTCAAGCCGCTTCATCCCATCCTCAATCCTTGTA
>CALDNG010000143.1 GCA_937915285.1 uncultured Desulfomonile sp.
AAACGATTTTGGAAATCCTCTACTTTCTATCGTGATGCTGGCGGGTGACAGATCGTGAGGCCTTGGATAAAGACTATAAGAAATGTACAAAACAGCCAAAGCTATTAGTGCCGGAATCAAAAGTATGGCAAACCCATCCTCATATCTGCCACTATGATAGAAGACAGCCGCAACGACAAGGGGTCCACAAATAGCTCCAATCTGATCCAAGGCCTCGTGTAACCCAAATCCCCAACCACGTCCTATACTTTCTGAAGCACATGACAGCATCACATCTCGTGCTGGTGTTCGAATAGCCTTTCCCATCCGTTCCGCAATCATTAGGACTGCGGCAATCTCCCAATGACCAGCCAAAGCTAACAACGGTACGGCAAGCAAATTTAAGCCGTAGCCAATAAACACAAGCCCCCAGTATCTGTGTGTCTTGTCAGCAAAATAGCCAGAGACAAGTCTTAGAGCATAACCGATCAACTCACCGAAGCCTGCTACAAAACCTACCGCTGCACCACTGGCTCCCAGAGTAGCTAAAAAAGGTCCTGTGACGCTCCTGGCTCCTTCATAAGTTAAGTCGGAGAAGAGGCTAACCACGCCAATTAGAATTACGAATCTTGTAGCCATTACCCCTGAAATATTCTGAGGCCTAGGGGTTTGTAGTGGTGTATCCGGCATAATTATTGGTCTCCTTGGCGAGTTCACGTAGCCTGATTCATTTTTCTATTAAGACCGAGCAAGGGCTGAATCTGGCCAAATTACGGGATATACCACCCCAAATCCTTTCGTATATCCGTGAATGTCCTGTAAATCCAGTAACAAGTAGATCAAAGTCTCCCTCCTCGCAGAACCTGGCTATGCAATCTACGGCATGCCCTGCAACTACATGTGGGGTCAGAACTATTCCATGGTCCCTGGCCAATTCAGTGGCCTCCTGATTTAGTTGTTCAAAATAGGCGTCCTTCTGTGCTTTGACCTCTTCAAATTCCCCCACTGTGGCAACATACTGCGGAAGGTCAACCTCTACTGATATAGAATGAAGTTCGGCTCCGAAACACCCTGCCATACTTACGGCCCTTTTAAGGGCCTTGCGGGATCCCACTGATCCATCAAAAGCCACTAGAATTTTTTTGTACATTTTCCTCTCCATGTTTAAGTGATCATTTTGTCCAGCTTCCTTGAATATCGCCGGTCTTGGTTTCGTAAAACCACTGTGCAATGAGTGTAGGCACAACTGCGCTCCCAATAACTACTGTCACCAGAATAGTATACTGCTCCTGAGTGATGATTCCTCTGGAATAGCCAAACAGAGCGGATATGCTTCCAAAGGTCAATCCGGTGCTCATCAATAGGGTGGTATACATCCCAATCTTATGGGTAAAACGAAAGGCTGTGGAGAGAGGATACACTCCCATGAACTTGGCCAATAATTTGACGGCAAGCAGAATGACGATTAACCAAAAACCACTCCAGATGGCAGAGACAGAAACTATTGTTCCGGCTTTAAGGAAATAAAACGGTGTAAGCAATGCGAATGTGGTTGTCCTGAGATGTCTGACCATCTCACGATGTTTTTGAAAGGTTCCGGCTAAGACTATACCAATCAGATAGGCCGGAAGAACAGCTTCACTGTTGGCACGGGTAGCAAGACACCCTAAAAAGAGAAGCATCAAGAAAAGCAGTTTTATCTCCGGTTCGCTAACATGACCGTTAAAAGTCCTGAAAAACCACTCTGCCATTCTCGGGGTCAGAATAAGCGTTGCGATGGTTATAACAGCAAAGACCACTAACCAGATGTTGTAATTTGCAAACAGGACTCCCAGAGCAAGCACGGTACCAAGGTCAGTAACAAAACAGGCAGCCAGTATTATTTTACCGAGTTCTGACTGGTTAAGTCCTGTTTGAACCATGACTGCATAGACTACAGCGACGGACGTTGTTGACAGGGCTATACCGCAAATTTTTGAAGCATCCGGCGTCCAGCCTGCCACGTAGTAGGCATAAGCCATAGCTCCAAGAAATGGTAACAGGAAACTGGCGAAGCCTATGGCAATGCTCTCTTTTGCGTATTTCCGCAAGATTTCGGGCTCAATCTCAGCCCCGGCCAGAAATGTAAGAAGAATTGCTCCAAAACCAGCCAAAAAGCTTATCCATGGGGTGTTTGGATCCAATCCCAGGTAATTACCACCTATAACACCGACGAATATTTCCACGAGAGCGACAGACACTGCTGTTCGGATCGATATTACACTGGCGATTAGCGCCAGACCAATCCATACCATAGCCACATACCACGTATTTTCCATATCACACTCTCACGTTTTGTTGTGTTGGTTGCGATCTGCGGTCTTATCGTTTAAAGCCAAGATGTTGGCAATCCACGGAGTCTTATAATTTGGACCTTTCACCTGATCATCCATGTAGCTCACAAGATGAAAATGGACTTAAAAACCCTTGACCATGCAGCGATGATTTTCTTGATCATGTCAGAGTTTACACATCTAATCTTTCAATCATTTGTTCTAATCTTTCGATTCCTTCAGAGAACTTTTGCATATTTTCCTCAATTGAATTGCTGTGTTCCATACGTTTCATATAGGCAGCCTGCATGGCGCCGTGAGTTGCGGCAATCGTGTCCCTGAAACGTTCGTCCAGTATTCTTCCAAACCGCTGAAAGGCGTCGTTTAGATTCTGGAGAGTGGCCCATCTGATGTTCTCCACATTGTGTCTTACTAAGGCGTAAACCTGCCTCGCCAGTCTCTTCTCGAGTCTTGACCACCTGATGGCTCTTGGCAAAAGTTTGTCGAGATTTTCTTCTTGGATAATTATTGGCAGGCTAGGAACTCTCTTTCTGAGAACCCATGATGGTCGCTTCTTTATTTCAAAAGCTTTACAACTATCTGGAGCGTAGTATGGAACATCGAATAGTTGGGAGGCGGTTTTCCGGACACTTCCGATGAGTTGATCCATACTGAGTTGAACAGGATGCAAGGTTTCGCCTATAATAGTTCCGAACCTTTGTTTAACTTCCTTAGACGCCTCTTGAAAAAATGAACGGACCTCCTGAGCGATGGAATCCAGGATCAAATCCTCTGAAATGTCGCCTTTCTTCATTGCATCCATTGAAACTTTCACCACTCGCTCAAGATTCTGCGTGGAGCTGTTGCGTAAGGATTCAGCATCCTCTTCCAGTTTCTGAATCATCCTTTTGCGGTGCCCTGAAAGAATGTCCTGCGAAGATATACGCTGATTTTCTGCTATCTGAAGCTCCCTCTCGAAGGCGACAAGGCGTTCTTCTAGATCATCTAGAGGCATTTTCATTGATTTAACCATTAGGGCCAAACCCATGACACAGTCTTCGAGAATGTTTTGTGCCTGTTTTCTAAGCGCCTGACACAGAGTCTTCATTTTATCAGCCGCTAGAAAATTGGTCAGATAAGACTCGATTTCACCAACTCCGCTCTTCGACCAGAGCTCAGAATCCTCAGCAATCTTGGCTTCTAATCCATTTCTTGCGGACACACAGAAAATAAGTTGACCGTCATACCCGATTTTTTCAGCAAGCGTTTTTTTGAGAAAAGAGAGCGATTCATCACGCTCTGATTCACTGAGATAATCGATTTTGTTAAATATAAAAAATAATTTGTCTATCTTCTCTTTGACTGCTTTAAGGAATTGCACTTCGACTTCGGTTATGGGCGGATCTGCTGAAACCACAAACAGGGCGGCGTCGCATTGCGGAAGAAAGTTCAATGTGGCCTCGGTATTGTGAGTAAAGGTAGATCCAATACCTGGTGTATCAATAAGTATTACTCCCTCGCCAAGGAATGGAGCGGGGAAAGAAATTTCGACTTGTTCTACGCCAAGCTCATTTTTAGGGTTGGCCCCTTCCGTAACAAATTTCTCTAGGATTGACTTGGCTTCTGTTGGGGGTATGTCCTTGATGACCTGATCCGGTTGATCATTTTTAAAAATAATCCTGATTTGAACTTCTGGGCCGTACTCCATAAACGTTGGAATTGCCGTAAGGGGAATGACCGAC
>CALDNG010000144.1 GCA_937915285.1 uncultured Desulfomonile sp.
GGTTCTCGACAGAGGGCTCATACGGCAGAAAGTATGGTCCGATGGAGAACTTTACGCCGACAGCAGGACCATAGATGTTCACGTGCAACACCTCAGATCAAAGCTTGAAGACAAGCCATCAAACCCCAAATATATCCAGACGGTGCAGGGTGTTGGATACATTTTCAGGGTCGATGGCGAATAAACATTTTCGCCTTAGGAATCCGGAACGGTTCACATGATCAACAAAAAAGAATTTGAAGAGGCCGCTGAGAAAGTCGGACTGAACCTATCTCTTGAGGGATTCGAAGACTACCTGAGGGATGAATCAAAATTTGTGGGACACGCGCACTCAATGATCAGGGCAAAACATGAAATAGACGTCTCCAATGCCCTGAGATTGGCAAGTAGGTTCAGGACACCTTTGACGGTAGTCTCAGGCAAAACTTCAATTACCGGGGCATCCGCGCCATTGGGTGGAGTGATTTTAAATGTCCGTGAGCTTAACTGGATTGACGAAGACAATGTGGAGAATGCAGGTGTAGGAGTGGTTCTCAAAGATTACAAGCGTATGGTAGAGGAAAAAGGATACTTCTATCCCCCAGATCCTACTTCCGAGGATTCTTGTACTCTTGGAGGTACCATAGCCTGTAACGCGTCGGGCTCTCTTAGCTACCTTTACGGACCTACTCGTGAATTCATTAACGG
This sequence comes from uncultured Desulfomonile sp., assembly GCA_937915285.1. GTDB lineage: Bacteria > Desulfobacterota > Desulfomonilia > Desulfomonilales > Desulfomonilaceae > CAITZA01. Next base: position 688 of record CALDNG010000144.1, read on the forward strand.
ACTGAGAGTGGCCTTGCCGGACGGGTCCGTGATTGATGTCGAGCGCGGTCAACATTTTAGCTCTGACGGAATATTCAGGATCAAGCCGGGCGCCATCGGAGGTGATCTTGAACGTGAGCTTGTGATCCCGGTCCCGAACATCCCTCAAAAGCCATGGCGTGAAGTCAAAAATGCTGCAGGTCTTTTTTACAGCCAGCCGATGGATTTGATCGATCTGTTCATAGGTGGGGAGGGGATTCTCGGGGTGGCGCTAAGGGCTAAAACAAGGCTACTGACAAAAAGAAAACCATATTTTGCTCTGATGATTTTCCTGCCATCGAGACAGGCTATCGTCTCTCTGATATGGACGGTCGATCTCATCCGCAGACGATTTCATTCCGACCAAACTTGTGGAATTGAACCGGGTCTCAATAATGAAAAAGCGTCATCCGATTTTTGTGGTGGCGACCTGATTGAATTTGCCACTATTCGACCTTCCTGCATGGAATGGTTCGGATCGTCAACAGGCATACTACTGGATGGGTCTCACGCTGAAAAACTCAAACGATACTATGGAGCGCTTTACATCGAACAGGAGTATTCAGACCGCGAAGACATGGAAATGAAATTTGAAAAATGGTCTGAACTGCTTGAGAATTTGCAGGGAAGGGATGCTATTGGGTCTCTTGAAACAGAAGCCGCCACGGATGAAAAACATCTCAGAGCACTCAGGCTGGAGAGAATACGTGTTCCTGAAAGGCTGAATGAACTGATCAAGCCTGGCCTGAGAAAAATAGGGACTGATCTTGCTGTTCCAATGAATAAGCTTGATCTGCTCATGAAAATGTACGACGACAATCTTCCTGAGGGCGCTTCCTTTGTGTTTGGGCATATCGGGAATGCTCATCTGCACGCAAATATTCTCGCGCAGCAGGCCCATCAGATAGATCACTACACCGATCTGCATCTCAAAATGGCAAAGTACGTCTGTTCAATAGGTGGAAGTGTTTCAGGAGAGCACGGAATAGGCAAACTCAAGAAAAAGATCCTAAGGACTATGATTGGGGACTCAGGATTGGCACAGATCAGAAAGGTCAAATCAGCACTCGATCCCAACTGGATACTCAATCCAGGGAACATGATAGACCATGACTGACTTGCGAATGAAAAGAATTCCGGTTTAAGCTTATGCGTTCAGAAATGTAAAAGTTTTCATGAGGAATAAAAATGACGCGCGGCCTTTTGATCGTAAACACAGGTGATGGAAAAGGAAAAACAACAGCAGCTCTTGGACAGGTTTTCAGGGCTCTCGGGCACGGCTTCAGAATCTGTGTCATTCAATTTCTGAAGGGCTCATGGAAATATGGGGAACTGGAGTCTGCAAAAAAATTCGAAGGCCAGCTTGAGATTCATGTCAAAGGCCGGGGTTTCACCTGGAAATCCGAGAATATAAATGAGGATATAAAAATAGCGCGTGAAGCATGGGAATTCGCAAGGGCAGTCATTGAATCCAGAAAATTCCGGATGGTGGTCCTCGACGAACTTACCTACCTGTCAAGCTATGGGGTCATAGATGATCAGGAGGTAGTCAATTTCCTCAAGAACAGGCCTGATGATCTACATGTGGTGGTCACGGGAAGAGGGGCGTCGCAGTCGCTCATGGACGTTGCTGACCTGGTCACGGAAATGAAGGAAATCAAGCACCCGTTCAGCCTGGGAGTAAAAGCCCAAAGGGGAATCGAATTTTAGGTTCCCCAAAAAAAAGTAGCCCGTTCGGAAACGGGCCAAAGGAAGGATTAGGTTTGGTTTGTCGCTGGAAATGGAATCAATCATTTTATAAGCATGTTGTCAAGCTTTTTTAATCTAAAGTATATTTTTATTATTACCCTCTTTATAGAAAAGATAGATAACTAGTTTATCTTATTGTGCTAATTAAGTTTTGTAAATGTGTGCTTTTTGTGTTGGCTTGATTGTGCGTGCGCGTATTGTGATTCCCAATTGGGATGATTATTTTCGTTGAGAATCATTATGTGTGTTATTCAAGGTCCAGTTTTGATATATCTTCTTAAAGAGAAGTCCCGATTTTTTGAAGGAGGTCCAAAATGACCAAAATTATCTTTCTAATAGCAGGGTTGGTATTTTTTTGGGCAGGTGACGGATATTCGAAAAGTTCGTCTGACCTGATTGGCGGCACAACCAAGAAGCCCAAAGCAACTTCCGGCATATCCAACAAAGCCCCATCGACAAAACAGGGCGCCGCTCAAACCAATTCTCTCACGGGCGCCAAGAGTCAGAACAAGTCCAAAAAGGCCAAAGGTGACGTTCTCGGGACTTCAAAGAAGGGCGCTACAGACCCCCTAGGCGGCAAGTCGGGATCTAAACTTCGCTAACACAGACTGGAAACGTGATTTCCAGGGTATTTTCATTAGTTTTTTCTCAAGATTTTGGCAGCGATGGAACGAAGTCCTTTCGGGCGACGTGTCCGAATTCGGTTTTTAGTCCATGTGTTTGGAATAATATGGCTCCTGCGTCAAGCAGTAGAGAGTATGTACCACGAACCAATTTGCCGGACCCTCATGACTGAACCCGCTACAGGGCTTTTTTGAGTGTTTGACAAATCCTTCAAATCAATGTGACAGTTGAATAAAATCAAATAGATCCGGGTAAACAATTGGTGGATAATTTGTTCTGCCAAAAAAATCTGAATGGCGAACTGCTTCCGGCGCTGCTTGAGGCCTTGGGCTTCATGGTCATGGAGCCATGTGGAGGTTCGCAGTACCGGTTGGTGGGAAAAATTCCTGCCTGGTTTGCTGAATCCTTCAATGTTGAACCGCTTGAGGGTGGCGAACTGGATCTGGCTTCATTGTTTGCATTTGTGGAACACTTTGGGCCTATTGCTGAGGAATACTGGATTGAAGGCGCTAGCGCTCCTCTGAAGTCAGGCGCCTGGATGGAAACCGACATAAATGGAAAAGAGATTGGTCTGGAGCTACTGGCTTTGACAGTAGAGGGAAGAAATCTTCTTGTTCTCCAGCTCCTTGGTCAGGATCACGATGAGAAGAAGAGGATACTGCAGCATTTGAGAGACAAGGGGCTTGACTACGAGGTCCTGTCCAAAACCCAACGCGCCCTACGGATTGCCCACGATTTATTGCTTGTAAAACAGAGACGTCTCAAGGAGGACCTGGCGGCTGCCGCAGAGATTCAGAGGCGGTTTTTACCTCGGGACATGCCTCACCTGAAAAATGTCAATATAGCCTTCAAATTTAACCCTTGTTCCTCCATAGCCGGTGACATGTTCAATGTTCTTGAACTCGATAACGACAACGTTGGCATATACCTTTTTGATGTGAGTGGCCACGGCGCGCCTGCGGCAATGATGGCCGTTTCTATCTGCCAAATGTTGCAGCCGCACTCAGGGTTGATAATGCGCTGTGAGGCAAGCGCGCCAAATGCACGGGCCATAATTTCCCCAAGGGATGTCCTTGACAGTCTGGACCTTGAATTCCCCTTGGAGCGTTTCGATAAATATTTCACCATCTTTTACGGTGTTCTGGATATCCGCACGAACATTCTTACTTACAGTAACGCCGGTCATCCAATGCCGTTGGTTATTCACCAGGACGGGACCGCGGACGCTCTGGATCAGGGAGGCACCATAATAGGACTTGGAGGTGTAGTTCCTTTTGAACAGGGTCAGGCCCAGCTCAGAAAAGGTGACAAAATAATCCTCTACAGCGATGGCCTTACGGAGTTTGAAAACGCCAGCGGTGAGAGTTTTGGGCTTGAGAGATTTAAACATCTTCTGACACAAAATCGCAGCCAGAAGGTGGATGAATTTCTCGATTCCATTCAGAAATCACTTGTTGACTTTGCCGGTAATGTAAAACCCCAGGATGATATGAGTCTCCTCGCAATCGAAATAACCGCTTTCTAAATTTTTGAAGGCCTCAAGAATCACGAACCTTTTTTACGAATCCTAAAGAATCGACTGACCCGATTTCGCCCACATTGTGGCGCCAACACTTAAGTAACAGCACACAGAAGTCATCACGGAGATGGAACAATGGAAGAGACCAAAAAAGAAACATCTGAGCCTCAAACGACCCAAAAAGTAAAACCCGTTCTTGCCGACGTTTCAGGGGCGGCCACTCAGGCTTCCGTGCTCGCGGGAGCCGGAAATGTGGAGAAAATCAGAGACATACTTTTTGGAACACAGATGCGTGAATACGAGAAACGGTTTGTTCGCCTCGAAGACCGCATGCAAAAGGAAATGAACAGCATTAAAGACGAATTGCAGAAGAGTTTTGAATCACTTGAAAAGTTTATGAAGAAAGAATTTGAATTACTTAATGAGCGTCTTGAAAAGGAACAGGATGACAGATCGAATTCAGTCAAGAAGTTGAATGAAGAACTTAAGGACATGTCAACGAGCATTGAGAAAAAGATAATTCAGACTGAAGACAAGCTTAACAAGCGCTCAAGAGAACTTCACGAGCAAATTTTGACCCAGTCCAAAAGCCTTTCGGATGACATTCGCCAAAAACATGAAACAATATCTGAGCTTCTGGATAAAGAGGCCCAGGAGTTGCGGATTGACAAGGTTGAGAGGGCAGACCTGTCCGAACTCCTCATGGAAATGGCAATGAGACTCAGCAACAAGGTAGAAGTCAATTTTAACCTTTCGGCGAATGATCTGATGAATGAACGATAATTCCGGCAAGAATGAGACAGGTCGGCAAGAGAAATCGGACCAGCGGTTCAGAGAGGATGAGACCCTTGTAGAGTTGCGTCATTTGCTGATAGGTCCGGTCGAAACCCAGGTCGACAGAATTCAGAACAGGCTGGATGATCCCGGTCTACGATCCCGGGAAATTGGTACCATCTTGCCTGACGCCATAACCGTTCGTTCTTCCCAGGATGACGCCCTTGTTGAAGCATTAAGTCCGACGGTGGAGCAGGCCGTAAGGTTTTCCATTCGTAAGAACCTCAAATCTTTTGCCGACGCTCTGTTTCCAGTTATTGGGCCAGCTATTCGCAAAGCCATAGCTGAAGCTTTGAGGGGCATGGTTCAATCCCTCAACGAATCTATGGACAAAAGCTTTTCCCTAAAGGGCCTCAAGTGGCGAATTGAGGCATACAGGGCCAAAAAATCATTTTCAGAAATAGTTCTTCTGCACAGCATTCTTTTCCGAGTTGAGCAAGTCTTTCTGATTCACAGGAAGACCGGCCTTCTCCTCAGGCATGAGGTCAAGGATGAGATGGAATTCCAGGATGCCGACATGGTGTCGGGAATGCTCACAGCCATCCGCGACTTTGTCGCCGATTCTTTCAGGGTAGAGGACGGCGAAGGTCTTGAGAGCATACTGGTGGGAGATCTGAATGTATGGATTGAGCATGGTCCGGATGCAATCCTGGCGGTAGTGATACGTGGGACCGCGCCTGCCAGTTTGAGAGCCCTAATGAAGGAGGCCCTGGAAAAAATTCATGTCGATTTTGGGGCTAGTCTTGAAAACTTCGAAGGCGACACCGATTTGTTCGAGTCTGCTGCCCCAATTCTGCAGTCATGTTTAATATCGCAATACCAGCCCGAAAAGAAGAAGACCTCACCATTGTTATTAGGAGGACTTGTTTCGGTGTTTGCTCTGGTAGGCTTTTGGACCTGGACAAGCCTGAGCACTCACTTCAAGTGGTTGGATTTACTGGATAGAATAAATGGCAAAGAAGGGATTGTGATTACCCAGGCGTTGAAGGAAGATGGAAATTACTTCATAAGAGGGCTTCGTGACAATCTCTCCGACGACCCGGCCGGTCTTGTCAGTGATGTGGGGCTTGATCCGTCCAGAGTCGTTTTCCACTGGACACCATACCAGGCGCTCAGCGACAACATGGTGCTTCGTAGGGTGGTAAAAATTCTGGAACCGCCTGACTCGGTCACTCTTGAAGTCCATCAGGGAGTCTTGACGGCTAAAGGCTCAGCCAGGCTTGAATGGCTGGAACAGGCCCGTAATCTAACAAAAAATATTCCGGGGATAACACAATTTGATGCCAAGGGTCTGGTTTTGACCAATAAGGAACAGCATGACGCATTTAATGAATTCGTAAACAAGCTCAAAATGGAAAAAGGAGTTGTGGTCACCTCTTATGGTATTGATGACGGCAAATACCATATTTCAGGTCTTCTTGACCCCTTTGCAGCCAACCCTCTTGAGTCAATCAAGTCGACAAAGCTGGACGAATCCAACATTTCAATGACATGGGAGCCCTATCAATCAGGGGACCTTTCGATACTTCTGAAACGGGCCGATAAACTGCTTAAACCTCCCAAGACACTTGCACTCGGTCTCAAGAACAACTGCATATCGATTTCAGGCTCTGCATCAAATGAATGGTTCATGGAGTTTCGCAGATGGCTTACAACAGTTCCATCGACCCCATGCCTGGATTATACTGACTTCGTGAGCCTCGATTTCAAAAGGATGATAGACCTCAAGAGGTCAATTGAGTCTGGAAATGTCCTGTTCAAGTCTGATTCACCCGATCCGGTGAAGGGTGAGGTGGAAATGATGGAAACGCTTGCCTCCGAAATCCGGGAATTGACCGAATTATCCACGAGGCTGGATATTCCGGTCAAGGTAACCATTTATGGGCACACGGACAGATCGGGGACAGAAGAGCGAAACAAGAGACTTAGCCAGATGAGGGCTGAACGTATAATGGATTTTCTTACATCCAGAGGCGTACCGGCTAATTTTTTGTCCATAAAGGCTCTGGGGTCTAGTAAACCGGTTTCTTCGGAAGAGACCGAACCGGGTCTGGAGAAGAATAGAAGAATATCTCTCGAGGTCACTATTTCCAAGAGGCCCAGGAGTCGGGATTAGATTTGTCAGTCATTTGATTTTACGTCATCATGGCTTCTGCGACCAGAATGATCTTCTTTTTGCGCGAGGCAGTCCCGGAGTTTCAATTCCACTTTTCTGAGCCGCTCCATACACAACACCAGTTCATTGCCTTTCTGCTGCATTGCCTGTATGCGGCCTGCTTCAGAAGTCGCATCCACTAGTATAAGGCACAAACCGTCCTTGTGCGGAGCTATGAAAATATTGGCGACCAGCCCGGGCCCCAGGCAGACATGCTCAAGAAATCTGATTTCCGAGTCTGACAACAGAGGATCATCCACGAACTGGGTGATTTCGTCTACAAGCTGTCCTTTATAAAGTCTGTCGAGCGAATAATGTGATAAATCCCCTCCAGCCGAAACAAGTCGTTTTTGTCTATCGATAAGACAGTATGCCAGGGACCGTCTTTCGACGAAATAATCGGCCAGAGCCTTTGAAACTGATGCGGGTATCTTTATTTCATATCCTCCAAGGTTTTAGAGGCCAGACTTGTAAAAGCCTCTTCTACCCCCTCACCGGTCTTGGCGCTGGTTTTGACAACAGACCAACCTGAGTTCGTAAGTTCTGAAAGCCTGTTCTCATCGATTTCCCATGATTCGGGTAGATCCGCCTTGTTGATGAGTAGCATGAACGGTAGCTTTCCGGCCACCTCTTCCACTTTTTCACTGAGCGAAACAGCTTTGTCCAGAGTCCATTCGCGTGTGCCGTCAGCTACGAGAAAAAAGCCTGAACTACCCCGCAAATAAGAAACCTGGAGGCTCTGAAATTCATCTTCACCCTGCAGGTCCCACAACATCAAATCCACTGTCTGAGTCCCCACATCGAGGGTCTTCTTGTCTATCTTCACGCCTACCGTGGTCAAATATTTTTCGGAAAAGATACTCTTCACGAAACGTTGAACAAGGCTCGTCTTCCCGACAGCAAAGGCTCCTACCATACAGATTTTCTTTTTAATCATGTAAATAACACATCACATCCGGAAGCGGATAAATATTGACTGGACTAAAAAAACCAATCTGGACAATGTCAGCAGATTGGTTTTTGAACGAATCAATCAGTTGGCCTCCCTAAAAAGGGGTATTCCTCAAAATGCTCTGTTCGCGTCCTGGACCGATTGAAACCAGGGTGACCGGAACTCCGGACAAGTGCTCAACTGTTTCAACGAAGTCTCGGGCATTTTTTGGCAAGTCATCGAAAGATCGGCATTCGTCAAGTGGCTCTGTCCAACCTTTGACTTCCCTGTATATGGGCACAACCCTGCCGAGGTCCTCGATGTTGGAAGGTATGCGGTCTGAAACCTTACCGTCCAGTTCATAAGCTGTGGCGATTTTTATCGGGGATATTCCCGTGAGGACGTCCATTTTGGTCAAAGCGATGCCGGTCAGTCCGTTAAGACGTATGCTGTGGTTTACCACTACCATGTCCAGCCAGCCGCATCGTCTTGGACGCCCGGTTGTAGCTCCATATTCTCCACCCTTGTGGCGAAGCTCTTCACCGAGTTCATTGTTGAGTTCTGTGGGGAAGCCTCCCTCACCTACCCTTGTAGTGTAGGCCTTTACAACACCCCAAACCTTTTCTATCAAGCCAGGCCCGATACCCGATCCACTGCAGGCATTGCCCGCTACCACATTCGAAGATGTGACGAACGGGTAGGTGCCATGATCAATATCCAGCAAAGTTCCCTGCGCTCCCTCAAACAGGACGTTACTGCCTGAGGAAATCTTCGCATGAATCAGTGAAGCGGTTTCAGTGATGTGTGTGGCGAGCTGGGCGCCGAAATCGAGGTACTGTTCTACAACCTTTTCTAGTTCCAGCGGAGGCTTGTTGAACCTTTTTTCAATGAGGAAATTCTTTTCTTCTATTGCTGAGGCCACTCTTTTTCTGAGCCAGTCCGGCCGAAGTAGGTCCCCGGCCCTTATGCCCATTCTAGAAGCCTTGTCCTCATATGCAGGACCGATGCCCCTACCCGTGGTGCCTATTTTTGAAGACCCTAGAAGCTCTTCACGGCCCGCGTCTATCAGTTTGTGATAAGGCATTATAACTTGAGCTTTTTCTGAAATCAGGAGTTGCGAATCCTTGAGGAAATGTCCCCGGCTACGTAGTTCACCTTTTTCCTGCAAAACAACCGCCGGGTCCATCACGACTCCGTTGGCGATTATATTAATTATGTCGGGGTAAAGTATGCCCGAAGGGATCAGATGAACGATGATCTGTTCTCCAGCAACCTTTAGGGTGTGGCCGGCGTTGGCCCCCCCCTGGAATCGTATGACCACATCGGCTCTGCTGGTCAGCAAATCAACAATCTTGCCTTTGCCTTCATCTCCCCATTGAGTTCCTAAAATTACCAGAGTGCTCAACTTGAAACACCTTTCTCCAACTATTTTATCATCTTGCCGCTACGACGATCCTGAATATCTCAAACGAACAATTCCCCAAACCGGTCTATTCATCCAAAATAAGTTGTGTAACACCTAGAATGCCGGGTATGGACCTGATTGCATCCAGAGTTTTCTCATCAGCCGGTGAATCCAGATTAAGTATTGAGATGGCTGTTCCGCCTGGTTTGTCCCTGGAGAGGTTCATCTGCGCTATGTTTGCGCCGCTTCTCGCCAGCGTTCCAGACACCCCTGCAATCATTCCCGGAATGTCCTGATTCCTTATAATAAGCATTGGGCCACTCGGAACGGCTTCCGTTACAAAAGTGTCAATGCCTATTATTCGAGGCTCGTTTCCAATCCTTTGAATCAGGGCGCCTTCGACGCTGATCTTCTTGTCTGACACAGAAGTCAGTGTCATCCTCACCGAGGCTCCAAACTGCTGCTCAGCTCGCTGAGTCGTCTGCAGGACTCTGATCCCTCGTTCCCTGGCGGCAACAGGCGCATTGACGTAGTTGATGTGCGGACCTTCCACTATGCTGAGTAACCCCCAAAGCCCCGAATTAGCTATGGGTTCAACGTCCACCTGGGAAATTTCACCGCACAGTTGTACCTCAAATTTGGAAATACTGTCCGAAGCCAAGCCGCCGAGAAATTGTCCGAGTCGCCTGGCCAGATCCATGTAAGGGCCTACCACTACCCTTTGTGCCGGATCGATGTTAGGCACATTCACTGCATTCGCAAGAAGACCTTTTTCAAAGAAGTCAATGATGTTACGAGCGGCTGTTACGGAAAAATTCTCCTCGGCCTCACCTGTCTGGGCGCTAAGATCAGGTGTGACAATGGCTAGCGGATGGCTCAGAAGTGGCTTTACCATTTCCAGACGTTTGTGGGATATGTCCACAGCGGCGCAGGAAAGCTGGCCCGAATCCAGCGCACTGATCAACGCCGGAACATCGACTATGCCAAGGTCGGAGGTGTTGATGAAGATGGCGCCACGCTTCATAAGTCCGAATGTCCTTGAATTGAAAAGTCCCTTGGAGCCCTCTGTCAGGGGTATGTGGGCAGTCACAATGTCAGAACCGCCCAACATCTCTTCAATGGAAACGAGTTTCACACCGGCCTGTTGGGCAGACTCCCTGCTTATGACGGCGTCGTAACCGATAACGTCCATTTTGAGCCCGTAACAGGCTTTCCTGGCCACCAAGGTTCCTATCTGACCAAGCCCGAGAATTCCAACCGTTTTACCGGCCAGTTCCGCTCCCTGAAATTTCTTCTTTTCCCATTTACCCTCTTTCATAGAAGCGTCTGCCAAAGCTATGTGACGACTGGCGGCCATCATGAGAGCAATAGTGTGCTCTGCTGCGGAAACAGCGTTGACCCCAACTGAGGCCAACACTGCAACTCCTCTGTATGTCGCCGCTGTCACATCGATGTTCTCCAGCGCCGACCCAGCCTTGGCCACCGCTTTCAAACCCGGCGCCAGCTCAAACAAAGAACCCGGAACATTTAGCCGTGATCCTACTATCAGCCCATCATAATTGCCGATTATGCCCGGTAGCTCTTCTTCAGTCAGCTCAGGTCTGTAATCAACCTCTATGCTATTGCAATTCCTTAACAAAAGGAGGCCGGCTTCGTGAATGACCTCAGCTATTAAAATTTTTGATATTTTGCGATCAGCCATTTTTCCTAGCAAATTCCTTCATGAAATCAACAAGAGCATTTATTGATTCAGGTCCCGCAGCGTTGTAAATAGACGCTCGGCATCCACCAACGGACCTGTGGCCCTTCAAACCACCCAGAGTGCTTTTGGTAGCCTCAGAGATAAACTTTTTCTCGAGATCTTCTGTCGGCAGCCTGAAGGTGACGTTCATGAGTGAGCGACTGTCCTTGTCGGCTGTGCCCCTATAGAATCCACTTGAGTCCATATAGCCATAAAGAGCGTCCGCTTTCTGGCGGTTGCGCTTTTCCATGGCGTCCAGGCCGCCTATGGTGTCTTCTATCCATTTAAGGACAAGTCCAACCAGGTAGATGGAGACGCACGGTGGTGTATTATAGAGAGAATTCTTTTCCGCATGCGTGGTGTAACGCATCATTGTCGGAATATCTTTGGGACATCTCTCAAGCATGTCATCGCGAATCATGACCACGGTTACCCCGGCTGGGCCCAGGTTCTTCTGCGCTCCGGCATAGATGAGTCCGTAGGGGTTGATGTCAAAAGGCCTGCACAAAATGTCAGAAGACATGTCGGAAATCAGTGGCACATTCCCTGCCTGTGGCGCCGAAGCCCACTGCGTTCCCTTGATGGTGTTGTTGGATGTGTAATGCAGGTATGCCGCATCAGGAGAAACCTCGTAATTCTTGGGGATATAGCAAAAATCCCTGTCAGAGCTAGAAGCGATGACCTTGTGGGGTTTCCCGAGGATTTCTATTTCCTTGATAGCTTTGGTGGCCCATGTGCCGGTGTTGATGTACTCTGCAACTTTTCCTGAAGGCAAAAGATGCATGGGGATCATGGCGAACTGCGTGCTCGCTCCACCCTGTAAAAACAAGACCTTAAAATTGTCAGAGGCTTTTAGCAGTCTCTTAAGGCGTGAAATCGCATCGTTTATGACCTCTTCGAACAACGGCGAACGATGGCTGATCTCAGCAATTGACATTCCCGAGCCTTTGAAATCCAGAAATTCTTCTCTGGCTTCTTCCAGAACTGGCAAAGGTAAAGCGGCGGGTCCAGGGTTGAAGTTGTGAATTCTAGCGGCCATGTCTCTCCACCTCCAGGATACGTGTTGTTGCAAATTCGTGTACACACAAGTTTGCTAATATACACGATATGAAGTCTTATATTCAAGAAAAATACTCTGGAGACTGTTTTGTGTGAGATGATCAAATTGAATTGTGAACTACTATGTGGCAATATGTATTTTGATTATTTAACTCCTGCGGAAGGAGGCGCCTAGAAATGCCGGAATTTGACGCTATAAAAGACAGGCTCGGTGAATTATTGCCGGTAGTGATGGTATTTGTACTCTGGATAATTTTTAGTTTTTTGGGGTCAAAGCTGCGCAAACAGGATCAAGGCGCTCAGCAGGCCCAGGAAACACCCAGTCTTCAGGAAAAATTCCTTGAGATGATATCCCCTGGGGCCACCAGCGATGCCCAGCAACATCAGGCCGCTCCGAAGTCAGACTTTGAACGTCTCGAATCGGAGTCATCAAGATCTCTGACTACGGTAAAGAACGCGCCACCGGTGACGGCTAAACCTATCACCCCGCGCTGGTGGGGAGCATGAATCCACTGATATCAAGGTCTTTGCCAAAATTGAATGTATCGTTTGGCTTTAGGCTCATCCTGATTTTATGTGTCTTGTTTCTTTTAAAGACGGAGGCTCAATGTCAGTCTCCGGCTCAAGGCTCAAAGCCGTCATCTCCAAGTCCTAACGCTACCAAACAAGATCCGAACCCCAAAAAAAATTCCGGAATTGAAGGCAACGGCGAGTTGTCATGGGAAATGCCGGGCAGGCTTTCAATTTATGACTTGCAGTTGGGTTCAGCCGCCCTCGAAGAATCGGACTGGAAATTCCTGGGCGCGTCAAGGACTTTTAATGCCGGCCTCTACGGCGACCGTCTGACCATAATGGTTAGATTTTCCTACAAAGCGACTTCTACTGAAATTCCACTGAAATTCGTTATCAAGCTTCCTGATTCGAGACAATACGAGGAGACGGTCAAATTACCCGGGAAGAATGGGCATTACAATTATCAGTTCACAATACACAGGCCCGAAGAATTCCTAGGGGCGGCAATGATCTATCTCTACTACGGCTTCAACATAGTAGATGTGCTTGATTTTACGATAGTGCCCGGTTCATGAAGCTTTCCCGCAAAATATGTAGATCCCTCAGATGAAGGTCAGGCTGGACATCCTACTGCTAAACAGAAACCTGGCTTCGTCCAGGCAGCGCGCCCAAGCCCTGATAATGGCAGGCAAAGTTCTTGTCAACGGTGAAAAACATGAAAAACCCGGCCGGGAAGTGCCTGTCGATGCAGAGGTGCTTGTTAAAGAGGAACTACCGTATGTGAGCAGGGGAGGGGTCAAACTGCAGGCCGCACTGGAGCAGTTCAGGGTAGATGTCAAAGGGGCGAATGTAATGGATGCAGGGGCCTCTACAGGAGGATTCACGGACTGTCTATTGCAGCATGGCGCCGCCAGAGTCCTGGCCGTAGATGTCGGTTACGGACAATTTGCATGGAAACTACGCTCTGATCCAAGGGTTACCTTGATTGAGCGAGCTAATATAAGATACCTGGATGAATCCCTAATCCCGTTTTCAATTGACGCTGTGGTTGCAGACCTCTCATTCATATCCCTTAAACTGGTCCTGGAAAAGCTGAAAAGCTTCATTCCTATTGGAGGGTGGATGATTGTCCTTGTCAAACCGCAATTTGAAGTAGGTAAGGATTCTGTGGAAAAGGGTGGGGTGGTCAAATCGAAGTCCAGGATGAAATCCGCCGTCGAAAGCGTGAAGAATTTCGCAGTCAACATCGGATTGAACCCTTCGGGTCTGATCGAAAGCCCAATCAAGGGGCCCAAGGGAAACACCGAATTTTTGCTGCACCTCATTCGACAAATCTGATATTGTTACAAATTGGATTTAATATCGGTTGTTATCCTAATCGTATCATGGACAGATGACCGAATGCGCCGCTTTGTTCCAACGGCTAATCTACCCTGAAAGGCTATATAAATGTCATTCCCTGATCTAGAAACCCAGATGCGCCATATCATGAGAGGAGTGGAGGAAATCATCCACGAACAGGAACTGCGCAAGATGATAACCAAAAGCATGGAAACCAAGGTTCCTATCAGGGTTAAACTTGGAGTGGACCCTACAGCGTCTGACATCCATCTAGGCCACATGGTCACTATAAGAAAGCTAAAACATTTCCAGGATATGGGGCATGTTGCAATATTCCTGATCGGTGATTTCACAGCGCGAATTGGTGATCCGACCGAGAGAAATGAGGCAAGACTCCGGTTGACCAAGGAGCAGGTGTGGGATCACGCAAAAAATTACACCCGCCAGGTTTTCAAGATACTGGACGAGGAAAAGACTGAGATCCGCAATAACGGTGAATGGTTCGATTCTATGTCATTTGCTGATTGTCTCGACCTCGCCTATCGTTCCACCGTGGCAAGAATGCTTGAAAGGAACGATTTCGACAAAAGATTCAAGGAAGGTAGTCCTATAAGTATCACCGAGTTCCTTTATCCATTGATGCAGGGTTATGATTCGGTTGCGCTCAAATGCCATGTCGAACTAGGGGGAACCGACCAGAAATTCAACCTGCTCTCCGGGCGTGACATGCAGATGCAGTTTGGTCAGGAGCCGCAGGTAGTCATGATGACCCCACTGATCGAAGGACTCGATGGCGCAAAGAAAATGAGTAAGACGGAGAGGAATTACATTGCCGTAGATGATTTGCCTGAAGATATGTTCGGTAAAACCATGTCTATCAAGGATGACCTGATAGTAAAATACTTCACTTTGCTGACGGATGTTGACGAAAAGGAAGTAAGCAAATACGGCCAGGCCCTCAAAGAGGTTGAAAAACATCAGGACTCCAATGACCCATTCCATCCTATGGGCATAAAAAAGGCTTTAGCCAGAAGCATTGTGATCGAATATCATGGTCATGAAGCGGCCAAAATGGCTGAGGAGACATTCGAAAAGGTTGTTCAGAGGAAAGAAATACCAGACGAGATCCCTTTGGTAGACATTGCGGAACAATCCCTTGCGGCTTACGAACTTGTGGCCATGGTGGCGCAGATTTCAAAAGCTGAAGCTAAGCGACTTACCCAACAGGGGGGCGTCAAGCTTGACGGCGAAAAGGTCGGTGACCCGGCATCAGATATTTCATTCACCGAAAAAGAAATGGTTCTGCAGGTCGGCAAACGAAAATTTTTCCGCATCAAGAAAGGGTAGTGAATGTAGGTTGTCTCTCCACACTACTTCTTCCCACCACTTCGGGCCGGATCATCCGCACGTTCATTTGCTTATCGGATGATCCAGTCTACTCGATCGGATTCCCGCGAGATCGAGAGTTTCAAGTATCTAAAAGAAATGTTGTGCTATGTATGAGGCAATTGCTGGGGCTGATGTGAATCCAGGGCTATCTATGCCGCACAGGTGGATCACATTAGAACATATTCGGTCACGACCAATGTAAAAATCCGGGTAACCGTCAAGTCTCGCCTGAACTCCGCTGAAATTAGGCGAAAGATCTTCGGCTCTTAACTGGGGGAAGAATCTGGTGTTCTGAACAAAAACCTCTGGATTGGGCGTAGGTGTTTCGAAATCATCTTCACGGATTACAGGAATGAGTTTAGGGCCTACCATGAACGTATTCCCGATGACGAAGTTCCCATCGTGATAATCAAACATTGGGGTTATGTGAACTCCAACAGTGTGTTGAGGCCCAAACGGAGTCTGGACAGTCTGAGGGGTCGGGTAAATATTCATGCCGTTCAGATGAAGTTCAGCCCGGGATGTCCTGTAAAATTTCATCGAATCCCCGCGTATGAGGGCCGCTTTCAAAGGGAACGCGCCGTCTATCATTCTGGCCAGATTAACCGCCTGAACTCCGGCTGAGTTTATGATAATACGCGGAGCTATCCATTCAGTGACGCCATCCCTATAGCTAATCTCCATAATGGCCCGGCCGTCCTTAAACCTGAGTTGAGTGACCTGGGTTGACGGCATGAATTGAACCCCAT
Source organism: uncultured Desulfomonile sp. (assembly GCA_937915285.1). Lineage (GTDB taxonomy): Bacteria > Desulfobacterota > Desulfomonilia > Desulfomonilales > Desulfomonilaceae > CAITZA01. Next base: position 16,715 of record CALDNG010000144.1, read on the forward strand.
TGTTGGAGGCCAG
>CALDNG010000145.1 GCA_937915285.1 uncultured Desulfomonile sp.
GCCCATGCAAGAGCAACGCCGGCGCTCATGACGTCCAGCCCCTGGCGTTCCATTTCCTCGAGGAGCGTGAGCACGCCACCGGCATTGGTGACACCAAGCATGGAGCCTGCAGCGAACACTGGTTCATGATCGTACGAGACCTGTCGATACTGGAACTCATTCTGTTCCGCGAACCTCTCTCGTAGGAGTCCCACGTGAATGCATCCTACCGGGCATCCCGAACATGCTGTCTTGCGCAGAAGCAATTCTTCAGCAAATCGTTGACCAGTGATTCCATGGACATTTTCATCATACGTGGCCTGGAGATTTCGCCACGGAACAGCATGAAGTTCATTTAGAGGCAGCATGTTTTCAAGAGTACCCAGGTCGTGGTACTTCTGCATGGCCGGTGTCCGTGTGACCTCTTCGTACACCTTTTTGAATAGATTACGGTAGTTACCTCCTTCGGGAAGTGGCAAACTTCCATCACCAAGAACAATGATTCCCTTGAGGCGTTTTGCCCCCATCACTGCCCCACCACCAAGTCGACCAAAGTGCCGATATGTATCAACATTGACACTTGCGAATGAAACGCCACGCTCACCTGCAGGTCCGATGCGAAGGATACTTCGGTGGCCTGAGTCTTTTCCAGAAAACCTCCTGAGATGTCTTCCTGTTGCCAAAACGTCCAGACCCCACAAATAGTGAACGTCTCGGATTCCAATGCTCCGACTTCCCACGATCAAACAGGAAGGCGTTTGAGCTACACCCTTGATTACCAACGCGTCATATCCGGCGAAACGCATTGCCAATCCTAACCGTCCGCCTGCATGACTTTCGCTGTATTGCCCATTGTACGGAGACTTAAAACCCATGACTACTTTACTCATGAGAGGAAAGTAGGCGGTTAGAGGTCCAATGGCAAAAATCAATGGCTGGTCAGGATGATCCGCAGACTCGTCCATGATTCCGTACGCAGCAAAAAGGCCTGCCGCCAAGCCACTGCCCCCAATCAGTTCAGACTGACTTCCGAACAGAGTAGGTTCGCTCCTGCCGTCGGTCAGGTTTACAACCAGCACCCGAAATGCGTCTTCATTGACCATCATCTTCTCCAGTCGCCGCTTCCTGAATCTCTAGGCAGTCATGGGGACAAAAGGATGCGCATAGGCCACAGTGAATGCAGACCACCGGGAAGCCGGATTCCAAATCCATGTAAACCGCATTGACTGGACATGCCCTGGAGCATTCACCGCAACGAATACACGAATTCCGTCTTACCTTGACACCGCCGCCCTTACGCTGCCGAAATGCGTCTGTCGGGCAGGCATCTACGCAAGGAGCTGGATCGCATCCGAGACAGATCTGAGCCTCGAATCCAGTGCTCAAGCCGCCCGCAGAGCGGATTCGAATGCCGCTTCGATGCCAGGATAGGCTTTGGTGCAATAGTCTTGCGCATGCAAGGGAGCACGAATAACACCCAATGCAGCGTTCCATTCTGGAGGCGCGTAGTATTTTCATGATTACCTACCGTGAGCTTAGACGAGGAAGGTCTTTGTAGGTATTGAGCCTGTCCTATTCCATTGGATGTGGCTGGCCTGTGCAGGAGAGCACATTGCTCCACAGTCTTCCGTCGGGTTCTATCTTCTTCCGAGCAGAAACGGCTAAGGCAACTGGCACGTGGGTGAACTGGCGCCGCCAGTTGCCGACAACCATGTTAGTTCTCCCGGCCATCGCCGCATGAACTGCGTTATGTCCGAGCATCAGGCAAAAAGCGGAGTCGTACGGACTCGCCGGCATGCTTCGAATCATATAACTTGGATCAATATATTTGAGGTTCAATTCCGTGCCGGTTTTCTTGAAGTGATTAACAATTTGATCTTTGAGATACAATCCCACGTCACTGAACCGAACGTTTCCGGACGCATCCCTGTCTCCTGTCCTCTGGATGAGGTCCTGCCCAGCGCCTTCGGCCACGACAATCACAGCATGACCACGATGTTTCAGCCTTTGCTCCAGTGCTCTAACGAGAGCTTCCAGGGTGAAACTCACCTCTGGAATCAGGCAGAAATTGACGTGGTTTGTGGCTGCAGATGCGTAGGCTGCAATAAAACCGGACTCCCTCCCCATTAGTTTGACAAGTCCGACTCCGTTTCTCGCTCCGAGAGCTTCCGCGTGAGCAGCACAGATTGACCCCCTCGCTTCGCTCACCGCCGTTACAAAACCGAAGGACATGTCTACAGCAGAGATGTCATTGTCAATGGTCTTTGGAACACCTACAACAGAGATCTTCAAATTGCGTCGACCAATCTCTTGCGCAATGGCCCTGGCTCCTCGGAGCGTCCCGTCGCCACCCACAGCAAACAGAACGCCCACACTCATGCGTTCAAGCATGTCGACCATTTCAACAGGATCCTGTGGCCCGCGAGAAGATCCCAGGATTGTGCCACCTTTTTCTTGAATGTCAGCAACAAGGTCGGGTGTAAGTTCAACAGGTTCATGTCCGTACTTGTTCGTAAGGCCTTCGTACCCGTATCGGAAGCCAAAGACAGTCCGAACTCCGTAATGGTGAAACAGGGCGAGCACTATGGATCGAATTACATCATTAAGCCCTGGACACAATCCTCCGCAGGTTACGATACCGCATCTGAGTTTCGATGGATCAAAGAAGATATGCTGCCGAGGCCCTGCCATTTCAAAAGCCGGGGGCTGCTGCCCAGAGCTCTGGAATACCTGAATTTCTCGAAGAGTCCCATGATAGAGCACTCGTTCGTCGTCGCTAACAAATTGGACGGTGGTCATTGGCGAGGGAATCGTGCATTCCCCTAGCCTTTGTATCTCAAAGTCGGAACTCTTCAATTCCTCCATGACATGGAACCCCTTTAAATTCACCAGAACGTATTTAGTTCCCAGGTCAGCCCTAATCCGTCGCTCATGCGTGACCCGCGCTTCCCAGGACATGTTCGTTTTTGTATTTTACCATCCTGATCAGCTCGTCACGAGCCGGCCCAAGATACTTGCGTGGATCAAATTCCTCTGGTTTTTCTGCAAAGACCTTGCGGATTGTGGCTGTCATGGCAAGCCTGCCATCGCTGTCGATATTGATTTTGCAGACAGCCGATCCCGCAGCTTGCCTCAGCTGTTCCTCCGGAATGCCCACCGCTTCTTCCATCCTGCCCCCGAACTTGTTTATCATTTCAACGTATTCGGGCATTACCGATGAGGCGCCGTGTAACACTATCGGGAACCCGGGAATCAGGCTCTCAATCTCCTCCAAAATGTCAAAACGCAGAGACGGAGGCTTCTCGCCCGGTTTGAGCTTAAACTTGTAGGCGCCGTGTGAAGTGCCGATAGATATGGCCAAACTGTCAACGGATGTCCGAGCTACGAATTCCTCAACCTCCGAGGGCTTGGTGTAATGCGACACCTCGGAGGACACAGCGTCCTCCACCCCAGACAAAACGCCGAGCTCTGCTTCAACGGTAACGTCATGTCCATGGGCATAATCCACGACTTGTCTGGTGAGCTTGATATTCTCTTCAAACGAATGATGAGATCCATCTATCATCACCGATGAAAACCCGGAATCTATGCATGAGCGACAGAGTTCAAAAGAGTCTCCGTGGTCGAGATGAAGGGCCACTGGAACAGCGCCGCTACCGTCCGCAATCATTTCCACGGCGCCTTTTACCATGAGCCTCAGCAGTCTCACATTCATGTATTTTATGGCGCCACCCGAGCACTGCAAGATCACCGGGGATCTTGATTCGGAGCAGCCTATAATGATCGCCTGAAGCTGCTCCATGTTGTTGAAGTTGTACGCCGGAACGGCATACCCATCTTTCATGGCCTTCTTAAACATGCCCCTGGTGTTCACAAGCCCCAACTCGACATACTTGGCGATAGCAGTCACGTTCTCCCCCTACCGGGTAATGGAATGTTCGGATTACAGTCTTCATTTAAGCCTATTTCCGGTCCTCTTTTGCGGTCTCGCTGTCTTTCGGTTCAGCAAGTCGAACCATCAGCCATTTCTGAGTCTTGTCCTTACCGAAATGTACAAGCGCTTCGGTTTGATCTTGAGTCAGGTTAAAAAGACCCGTCTCCATAATGATGTCCGTGTTCTTGCCATCGGAGAAAGTCCACGCCGCTCTCTGCGTCTTTTTGTCCACCATACCTCTCACGGGACGGCCGATGTCTGTAGAGACATTGTAAAATGTCCCTGCTATAACGCCGTTTTTGTCCACCGCAAGCTGTAGGAGCGCATTTGAATCAGTCATATTCTCTCTCGACACAGCGAAAACCCCTAATGGCAGCCACTCCGCTTCTGCTGTCTTAGCCGCTGGCGGAGCGCTCGTCGCGAGGTCAGTCGCCTGCTGATAATATTCCTCCGCGCTCGCCACAGGTTTTCCGTTCGTGTACACCTGTTCATCTTCGTAATAGATACCCTCACCGTAATCATAGTAAGCGGGGGATCCCCACGCAGTTCCTGCCACCCAACCACCCAAAGCAGCCCAGGCTGCCGGCCTCCACCAATGGTTGTGCGCGTACTGATATTTTCCGAAGTTTTGCCAGTAGGCCTGGGCCATGTTGGGGTGATCTCTCCACCAGTCAGGGGTAAAGAGATTGTCGTACCTGCCTTGAAGATTATCCCTAATTTGTCCTGCATTTGGCCGTGAAGGCAATTGACTTGGACGATGGGCTAATCCGGGTCTATCTCCAACACCCGGTCTATCTGCTATTCCCGGCCGCTCACCTGCTCCTGGTCTGTCCGCTGGAAGAGTGCTTGCGTGGGAACGATCGCCAACGCCGGGACGCTCACCGACACCGGCCCGATCTGCAACACCCGCCCTGTCGCCCCCTAGCAATTGCTGCGCGCCTGCATATCCAAGGGCTCCCGCTGCAGCTCCCGCTCCAATCTTACCCAGATCCGACAAACCTTTTCCGCCCTGTTGGGGGAGATTGAGATGCTGTTGAAGTTGACTCTGGCTTGGTCTGGCCGCTCCGGAACTAGGGAGTTTACTCCCTACCTGTGAGCCGGCAGAGACAGAAGTCTTTTGGCCGGACTGGGTCGGGCGCTGAGACGCGGCCTTGCTGGGAGTCGAAGGACGCTGAGGCTTAGAGACGGCCTTGGTTGATTGGGCAGGTCTTGACTGTGATACTGATGACCGTGAGGAAGAATGGGAACTCATGGACGGACTACGATGAGCAGCGCCACCGCCATGATATGAGGCGCCTCCTCCTCTGTAGCCACCGCCACCCCCGAAACCGCCGCCCCGTCCGCCGCCTCGCGAGAAACAGTCTTCAGCAACTAGAATCAAACCAAATATCAATCCTATAGGTAGAGCCAAAAGAGCCAGTCTTTTCATTAGCCTCTCCTTATTTCCCAGACTTTATTTGTGCTTTTTCAGGGGTCTTTCGCACTACCCGAACCTCATCACTGTCTGGAAGAGGCTCTCCTCCAACTTCTCGGCCAACGGACTGCCAGGTGAATGAGTTCGGATCCACATATGTATAGATATTCATCGATGAAGCTTTTTGACCATTCCCGAGGACGCTTCTCAAACTCACCGTCCACTGGTTGCCTACCCTGGTCCATTCGCCTTCTCCAAAACCCGCTTAGATCGGAAGAGCGTCGCGTCGGGAAAGAGTGTAGATCTCGGCGGTCGCCGTATCATTAAAAA
>CALDNG010000146.1 GCA_937915285.1 uncultured Desulfomonile sp.
ATATCACTATCGCCTCAGGATTGAGCATTTCAATGTGCTTGAGAGTTATTTCATCATTGCGGTGAACGGATATTCTTTGGTCAAGTATTCCAAGGGCCTGCACGATGTTGAAAGTGAAAGAGTCATAATTGTCTATTATTAGAATCATTGTTCATTCTCCTGCCGCCGCTTTGAGGGCTGCCACACCGTGAGCCGCCTTTTTCAGGATTTCCTCGTATTCCATTTCCGGTATCGAATCCGCCACTATCCCCGCGCCAGCCTGCAATGTGAATTCATCGCCACAGAATTCAATCATTCTTATGGCAATGCAGGTGTCCATCTTCTGTCCGGCCCCCCAGAATCCGACAGCGCCACCATACGGGCCCCGGGGTGATTCTTCCAATGAGGATATTATCTCCATGGCGCGGACTTTGGGCGCCCCTGATACTGTTCCAGCCGGGAATGCCGCCTTGAATACCTCCCATGAATCTAACTCATCATGTGGCGTTCCAGTAACCTCGGAAACTATGTGCATGACGTGACTGAAACGTTCGACGGTCATGTACGGGTCAACCTTCACGGTGCCGTATTTGCATACTCGTCCGGCGTCATTCCTTGCCAGGTCTACAAGCATGATGTGCTCTGCCTTCTCTTTCTCCGACCCCATCAGCTCTCTCTCCAGATACCTGTCCACTTCAGGGTCCTTCGAACGCCCACGCGTCCCTGCTATCGGGCGAATGAAAAGCGATCCCCCGTCAATTTTAACAAGGGTTTCAGGAGAAGCCCCAACCAGAGTCCTGTCACCATTCGAACAGTAAAACATGTAAGGCGACGGGTTGCGCACGCGCATCCACCTGTAAACATCGAATGGATCAAGATTACCCTTGCCCCTGAATTGACCCGACAGCACTACCTGAAAGATGTCTCCGTCCAGTATGTGTCTCTTTGCTTTTTCTACGGAGTCCATGAAGATGTCCCGTGAAGGATAATCATATGAGAATGTCCTGCGCGAATTGCCTTTATATGAGTTCGCCCTAAGTCTGTCCTCCATGTCCCTGATCATAGCGGTGCAGTCGGTGGTCGAACCCGAGATGGCAACCAGTGTCATCATACGTTTGTAATGATCGAAGATGACAAAACTCGACAGCAGCCTCAGGTCCGATAGTGGTCTGTCCCCCAGGAATGCTTCCGGCAGCCTTTCTATAAGGCGCACGGTGTCGTAACCCACATATCCCACGAGTGAGCCCACAAAAGGCAGGTCCGGAACTCCAGCGCAGGACATGTCCGCTAACAATGACCGCGATGCGTCAAAAAACTCATCCGGCCTGCAAACCCTTATTCCACCGGCGTCACTCACCTCTACCCTGTCATGAAACAGCTTGAGACCACCCAATGGGCCCCAGGCAATAATTGAATAACGCCCTATTTTCTCTACCGTCTCACTACTCTCAAACAGATAGGCAGTTTCCTGCGTTTTACATAATTTCATGAATGCTGAAACAGGAGTCTCCATGTCAGCAAGTAACTCTTTCGACATTGCTATAAAACGGTTCACGCTGAGTTCCTCTCCGCCAGAAAATAAAAAACCCGCCGGAACAGTGGCGGGTTAGCGAGTCTGAATGAATTAAATTATACTAATTAATATAAGGACTTGCCAAGCAGCGCCACCAGTGCGAGAATCGCCAGTTGCGCCAACGGGCTGAAGTTTCAGGCTTGAATGTAGAGGTTTGTGTCCTGTCCATGCAGGGAATGGTCCTTTTGATCATACTTGTTAGTCTAAATTGTAGAGCGCCCCAGATCTTTTTGTCAACAACATTTGTCTGATAAATAGTTTCAGAGATGTCTGATTCGTGATAGATAATTGGATAGGCCGGAATTTCAGGCAAAATCCCTCGAGAAACAATTACTGCAGATCATGGAGGAATGAGTTATAAGGCGCTCACCCGTAATAAACATTGTTCTTTTTGTAATAACTATGATCACAACCACTGCTGTCGGCGGTCTGTACGCCAATGACAAATTCGATTCGTGGCCAATGTTCTTTTTGAATGGGCTCGTGTTTTCGATCCCCCTGATGACCATACTTTTTGTCCATGAAATGGGACATTACATGGCCGGACGTCGTCGTGGCCTCAATGTCACCTTACCATATTTCATCCCCTCTATCCCTCCGCTAGGGACTTTTGGGGCCTTCATAAAGGTCCGTTCGTTCATCCCGAACAAAAAGATACTGATGGAACTTGGGGCCTGGGGGCCGTTGAGCGGCGCAGCCGTAGGTATTCCACTGCTCTTTCTCGGGCTGTGGTTGTCTGAGGTACACCCTAAGACTTACAGCCCCGAGATCGGAATTTCTTTCGGGACTTCCCTCATTCTTGAGATCGGATGCCTGCTAAGATTTGGCGAATTCTCTTTCAACAACATGATCATACTTCATCCCACAGCAATGGCGGCATGGTTCGGGCTTTTTGTTACAGCGATGAATCTGTTGCCCATGGGGCAACTTGACGGTGGACACGTCATATACTCCCTGTTCGGGAGCAGGGTCTCAAGAATAATCACTTTTTCGGTCTTCGGGGCTCTTATACCCTTGGGCATGTTCTTGTGGCACGGATGGCTGGTTTTTGGCGCGTTGACGTTACTGCTGGGTCTGAGGCATCCTCCAACTCTAGATGAATACACTTCCCTCGATAAATCAGGCAGATTAACAGGATATGCTGCAATAGCGCTTTTCATCCTCACTTTTGTGCCTGCTCCGATATCTGTGGCTGGTTTATAAATCCAGATTTACAATTCATGTTTTCCGTTGACATAGCTCAAATAGGGGTGTAGCCTGTGTAAGTAAGTATTACATGCATGGATATCTGGCGTCTGTAACCCGACGGAAGCGCCTTCTACAGATATCCCTCCGGAGTTCAAGCGTTGCCCCAAAGGCGTTAAAATCATTCAGAATTGATAGAGAAACGGCGCAGGAAAGAAACCTGGATCCTATTACAATCGCCGAGATCTCGAGAGTATCCAGTGCATTGAAGATTTAATTTACTTATTTCTCAAAGACAAAAACTATTCATTTGGCTCTGCGACCCCTTTTGGAGGGTCTCCAGGGATTCTTCGGATCACGGATGGTAAACAAGCTTAAAATAGGGAGCTAAAGATGGCCATTGAAAGCAATGTGACGAAGGAGCAGATCGAGCACTACATGAATCTCGGTTTTTGGGACAAATGGACTTTCTGTGACTACGTGAAGCGATGGGCAACCGCCTTTCCGGACAAGGAGGCCCTTATCGATGCCAAAAGCCGTTTGAGCTGGTCACAGGTAAGATCCATGATGGATCGAATGGCGCTAAACTTTCTTGAACTGGGGATCAAACGGGACGATCTTGTGGTAACTCAAATTCCGAACTGTGTAGAGGCGATAGTTACGGAATTCGCCCTTGCGAGAATCGGGGCCTGTGTGGTTCCACTAGCAATGCAGTGGCGTGATCATGAACTGGATTATGTCCTCCGCCAGACGCAGGCGCCTGCGGTTATTGTTCAGAAGGAATACGCCGGATTCAACTATGTCGAAATGATGAAGGGAATCCAATCGAAACACCCTGGACTAAACCACATTATCGCCATTGGTGATGAACCGCTGGAAGGCGCTGTCTCTTTCAGGAGAATGTGGGAGAAAGGGGTTGAGCAGAAATACTCAGCCGACTATCTTGACAAGAATTGCAAAATCGACGCCAACGACGTACTCACACTTTGCTTTACATCCGGAACAGAAGCCGATCCAAAGGGATGCCCGCGAACCCATAATCATTGGAAGAGTTTTGTGCGCTCCGGTTTTCTCCATCATCTGACGGAAAATGTTCATGACAGGGTAGTCATGGCGCTGCCGTGGATCAACCTGTTCGGCCAGAGCGTTGGGATATTGTCCATGGCCATCGTTGGCGGAACCTTGATATTATTGGATGGTTTTAATCCTGCAGTCATGGCCCAGACAATCGCCCGGGAGAAGGCGACCCTTTATGCCGGAGTCCCGGCCATGCATGTGGCGCTTTTGAGATATCCCGAGCTTGACAAATATGACTTGAGTTCACTCAGGGTGGTTGCGAGCGGGGGAGCCCCCTGTCCGACGCCTGTGATCGAGGAAATGATGTCAAAGTTTGGATGTCTCGTCTGGAACGGTTTTGGCTCAAACGAGGGTCACCTCAACGTGACTGAGGTCGGGCTCAACCCCGAACTTGTCTCCACGACTATTGGTCTTCCACAGCTATACAGCCAGACGAAGATTGTTGATGAGAACAACAGGGTTGTGAACGTCGGTGAAGTTGGGGAATACTGCCAAAAGGCGCCTTTCATCATTGCTGGTTATTATAAGCGTCCGGACCTGAACGCAAAGAAGTGGGACCAGGACGGCTTCTATCATACTGGAGACGCTTGCTACCTGGACGAGAATGGTTTTTATCATTTTTCGACTCGACTTAAGGACATTATCATTCGAGGAGGGATGAATATCAGCGCGGAAGAAGTAGAGTCGCTCTTGTACAAAATTCCCAAGGTCATCAATGTGGCCGTCGTCGGTATGCCGGATCAGAAACTGGGCGAAAAATGTTGCGCCTATGTGGAACTCCAGCCTGGAGAAACCCTTTCTCTGGAAGAAGTGCAAGCCTTCATGGAGAAGGAAAAGGTTGCAAAATACAAGTGGCCCCAACGGGTAGAGATGGTCGAGCAGTTGCCTCGGACGCCTACGGGAAAAGTTTTGAAGTATGTTCTCCGCGAAGACATTAGCAAAAAGGTCGTTACAGAAGACAGAAAAGGCGCTTGATGGGCTAAATGTAGGCCTTTTTTTGATGACGATCGATTTTATCAAAGGCTCCGCCTAGCGATGAGATCTTCGGGATGTGGAGGAGCAATTCATATTGTTCGTCCTTTCTCATGCAGATGAACCGTCAAGAAACCCCGACTTTTGTGGCGTGTAGGTTCGGAGTTTCTTGGTCGGTTCATCTCGGCTCACCAGATGATCGGACTGGCGCTCCGCACGGTCGATGGCTGTGATCTGCGCCATGTCCAGGCAATGGACTAGTCGGGATTACTCTCAGAAATTTACTGTTTTATTTTTCGGAATGTTGACATATGCTCTCGCTTTGATTTACTTTCATGTGTCGCCACGCGACGAGGCGCCGGGGTAGCTCAGTGGTAGAGCAGTTGATTCGTAATCATCAGGTCGTGGGTTCAACTCCCATCTCCGGCTCCAGGAAATTCAACAAGTTGCAGAATGGATTCCGTAGCTTTTTTTATTTTCCCCACACTCCTGCTATTTCAGGAATCGATTTTTTCCAAAGCAGAACATTGTCGCCTTTTTAGAGCAAAAAGATCAAAAATTTGAAAATAGCGGCGGGTTACCAAACTTTTAAATCCTACTACAGGCGGCGCTCGATTTCTCAATTGCCATTTCTTTAATGTGTATTCAGAAATTCCTCACAGATACTCCAATTGATTTGCATCATATCTGTCGCAGTTTCAGCCTCTTCACCCTAGTTTTTCAAATGTTCCAGGTGTCAATTACTTATTGACTGCTTTCCCATTCTGATCGGTCCAGCGTATTCCTAACCTGAACGGTTTTTTGGATTTTTTCACAGAAATCGTCCTCCCCCTTTGGCGACCCTTTTCTTTTTTCGCGAATCAATAATAACCACTAGACCTTGGATCCGCTGAATTTCAAATATTTATTCATTCTTGCGACCCATTTGCTCATTTTCATAAATACTTGTTATACTCTACCGGGAGGTAACCTGACCCTTGGAAATTTTTAACCATTTATGTAAACCCGAAACGATATGCCGGTGGTGAACAGTATCATCGGAAAGGTAAGCTACCATGGATAAAGTGGACGATTCCGGATCCATAATCTCCCGAATTCGCTATGTTCGTTCCAGAATCTTCATAAAGATGGTCGTCTTGCTAGTATCGCTGGCCTTAGTTCCGATGATAATCATTGGAGCCA
>CALDNG010000147.1 GCA_937915285.1 uncultured Desulfomonile sp.
GCAGGACAGAAGCTTCGAACGTGCAGAGATGTGTGGCGCATGCAAGAAATACGTAGTGGGACTGGACACCCGCACTCTCATTTACGAGCCTGCTCCTCAGGTAGCAGCTTTGGGCATGATTTATTTGGACATCCTGGCTCAGGAAAAGGGGTTCACTCCAGGAGCCGTATGCGCTTGGAACGTTATCGGAGGTTCCGGGACTGAAACCTCCGCGTGAGAGGGATCACCTCTACTGTCATGACGAAACCAGTGAATCAGCCAGGCGTCTAGCCTCATCCTTTCTATCATCCGTGATTGATTCTGGGGACGAGCAGAACGGGATTACGAGATCCAGGGGATTACTGATCTTCACATAACCCATCAGATTCTTGTAACTTGTGACCAGAAGATCGGCATTGTTTTCGAACGGACCTCCGCAAGTGACTACCAGCGCCGACTTCTTGCCCTCCAGAAAACTTTTGTGGTTCGCTGATCCGTAATTCTTTACCAGGCAGTAATGCCTGTCAATCAGCGGCTTGATTTGCGCAGCCCAGGACCAGCAATAAACTGGAGAGGAGTAAATAATAACGTCTGCCTTGATCATCCTCTCGAAAATCGACATGGCGTCGTCCTTGCGCGAGCAGACGAGGCTGTCTTTCTTGTGACATTTGTAGCAACTGGTGCATGCTTCAATTTTGTGGTCTGTAACATTTATCCTCTTGATCTTATGACCACCGTTGCTCAAATGGTCTTCCATCACCTCAAGAATCCGGGCAGTCGCCCCCTTCTTGCGTGGACCTCCCAAAATGCTTACTATTCTCATGTCAAGTTCCGTTTCAAATTATTGTTCAATCTTACCCTGACGATATAATTTGTCAGTGGCCAAGACAAGAAAATATTGATTCATGAGATCCAAAAAAAGCCAACTCAACAAATTCCTTTTCCCAGCTATCCTGACGTTAGCCGCTCTGGCAGGTTTGATTGCCGCAAGCCTTAATATTGGGAACGTAACTTTAGACCGGACCATAATAGAAACAAAGCTGCTGTATCCTTTGATGAGACTCATCATCTTTCTCGGCATAGGACTACTGATCGGCCAAATCCTTGAGAGTACCGGATGGACCGTCAAGATTGCCAGGTTGGTACGGCCGGTAACAAAATGGTCAAATCTCAAGGATGAAAGCGCAGCGTCATTTGTCACCAGTTTTGTTTCCGGCATCGCAGCGAATACAATGTTGGTAACTTTTAATCAGGAAGGAAAGATAGCCAGGAATGAACTCATTTTGACTTACCTTCTGAACAATGGACTCCCGATGTTTCTGCTGCACCTTCCAACGACTTTTTTCCTGGTGGTTTCACTTGCTGGAATGGCGGGAGCCGTTTACATAGGCATCACCTTTATGGCTGCTCTTTTAAGGAGCGTCATTATCCTGGCAATTTGTAGATTCAGGCTTCCCAAGGCCTGCTGGTTGTGGAGCCCTGTCTTTGGCGAAAAACCCGTTGACTCGGAAAGAACCATGACAAAAATCTGGATAAAATTCAGGGACCGTTTTGTTAGGGTAGCTCTTTACACAGCCCCCATTTATGTCATCGTTTTTCTGCTTAATGAATACGGTCTGTTCAAATGGATGAGAATCAGTCTTGCAGGCTCTGTTTCGGCCAATCTGTTGCCTGTAGAGGCTGCGGGGATGGTGGCATTCTCACTGGCTACGGAATTCGGGGCGGGAATGGCTGCGGCTGGGGCGCTTCTTTCCACGGGAGCCCTCACCACTAAACAGGCGGCGGTCGCACTCATAATTGGAACAATATTGGCCACCCCGATCCGCACCCTAAGGCATCAGGTCCCAACACACCTGGGGCTATTTGATGTAGGCCTTGGGACTAAACTACTGGCGCTCGGCCAGGGGTTCAGGGTCATGACGCTGGTTCTGGTGACAGCGTGTTACGTGAAGTTATTTTAGGGTGGAAACGATTATAGTTTTTAGCGTCCTAGACCAGGTTATCCGCTGGATTTTGACTTACGGGAAAAGATGGCTCGCAAACTCAATCCTAAAACACCAATCGCCGATACAATCTCGACCCACTCAGGCATCAAGCCCGTCCTAATGATGTTGATACCGGAAACAGGGTTAACATTTAATGCTGAGTAGATGAAATCGGTCAAATATGCAAAACCAAGGGAGCAGATCAATATAGAGAAGATGTAAACTACAACTGTTCTTTTTCCCATCAGTCCTGTTAACATTGATATTGTGGCCAGGTTCGTGGCCGGACCGGCCAGAAGAAAGACCAGCGCCGCTCCTGGGCTCAATCCCTTGGATACCATGGCTGCAGCCACAGGAGTCGAAAATGTTGCGCATACATAAATCGGAAGCCCCATCACTAACATGGCAAGATAAGACAATATCCCGCTTTCGAAAATGTTTGCCAGACTACCATCCGGAACAAAGTAACCTACTGATCCGGCAAGAAATATCCCAAGCAGATACCACTTCGCAAGATCATTGAACAGGGTTCCAAAAGCATATTTCTGACCTGACAGCAACTCATGAAAAATGATTCTGGCCTTGGCCAAATTTCCCTGAGCCAACTGAGGACCTCTAAAATAGGATCCATATTGTGCGCCATGCTGGCCGATTGCCTTGCTCTGGTGGACGGAGCTAATCCCTTGAGATAAAGTCTCCAGAACCCCTGCCACTATTCCGGAGACAAACCCTGCCACCGGTCTCATTACGGTCATGATCGGATCGAAAAAAGAATAGGTCAGGGCTATCGAGTCCACCCCGTTCTCAGGGGTCGAAACCATGAAAGCCACAGCCGTACCATTATCCATACCCTGTTTCTTTAAACCGGCCACCGCCGGCACTATTCCGCAACTTCAAAGAGGAATTGGCACACCGATAAACGACGCGTAGATAATTGACTTTATCCTACCGGCGCCAAAATATTTTGTAATGAATTCGGGTTTGAGGAAACACCTGATCAGACCGGCCATGAACAATCCCAGGACCATAAAAAAGGACGATTCAAGAAGAACCTTGTAGGTTTCCGTCAGACATCCCAATATGTGTTCCACTGTCATACCTGATGATTTTTTGATTATCACATGGTTGAATTACTCAACCAAAACATGTATACACTAAAAGGCTGACCATGAAAATCATATCAGGCAATTTTCGCGGAACCAGAATAACGGCGCCCAAGGGGCTAAGATTGAGACCTACCGCTAACCTAGTAAGGGAAGCGGTTTTTAATGTGGCAGGACCGTTTGTGGAGTCTGGACTCATTCTTGACCTGTTCGCCGGTTCAGGCGCATTCGGTTTTGAGGGCCTGAGTAGAGACGCTTCGGAAGTAGTTTTTGTAGATGTAAGCCGCACTGCATGTTCACACCTGAAAAGAGTCGGGGAACAGCTTGGTGTGCAGAAAAGAATGGCGATTTTGAACATGAACGCCATGAAGGCAGTGAAAATGCTTGCCACGAGAGAAAAGAAATTCTCGCTCGTTTTCCTGGACCCTCCCTATTATTCTAACGATATCGATCAAATTTTCGGGATGAAAGAATTCGCGCAACTGCTGAGTGATAACGGATTAGTTGTGTGTGAAACCTCTTCCCGTTCAAAAATTGAAGTGTTACCTCCAGACATGCACGATTTCTTTTCACGAAAATACGGAGAAACTATGGTAAATATGTTCCGCGTTCACCCAGGACTTATAGAAGAAACAGTGTGAGGCTTAACCATCATGGGCAAGAGAATTGCGATTTATCCAGGCACATTCGATCCCATCCACAATGGTCATGTGGAAATAATACAGCGGGCTCTTGGGACGTTTGATTCCATTATAGTTGCGCTTGGGATGAACCCTGAGAAGCAGACCGTGTTCAGCGTGGAAGAGCGCATGGACATGATTCGTAATAGTGTGAATGGTGATCCGAGAATTGATTGTGAACATTTCCACGGTTTACTGG
>CALDNG010000148.1 GCA_937915285.1 uncultured Desulfomonile sp.
AGATATCCACTCGTGACTGGAGTTCAGACGTGTGCTCTTCCGATCTAGGCAGTTCAGGTTCTTGGTGGATTCGGTTATAGCACTGAATACCCAGTCGAACGAATGATGCGTGACGCAAAGATCACCCAGATTTATGAGGGCACAAACGAGATACAGAGAATCGTGATATCGGGAACTCTGTAGGATATTTAGACCAAGATTATCCATGATACAAGAGGCGGTCTGTAATGGCCGCCTCTTCTGGTTTATGAATTACAAAATGAAATGATTGATAAAATAATCTTTGAACCGATCGGGGTCATCCATTCGCCTTTTGATAGCGCTAAAGGCATGCCAATTCAACCTGTAGGTGGTGAAACATTTGAGGGTCATATCGAGATATTTGAGCGATTTGCAGATGGATTGAAAGATCTGGATGGATTCTCTCATATTTTTCTCATTTACCATTTTCATAATTCCAACGGATATTCTCTGCATACCAAACCGTTCCTGGAAGATACCCCTCGTGGAGTTTTTGCAACACGGGCTCCTAGACGGCCAAATCCGGTCGGCTTGTCGGTGGTAAGACTGAAATCAATTCAGGGAAATCTGGTTTTCATTCGGGATATCGACATTATGGATGGGACACCTCTTATTGACATAAAACCATTCGTTTCAGATATTGACAATAGGATTGACACATCTCGAGGATGGATGGACGATAAGGCAGTTCACTTCAGATCAAAACGCTCTGATGGCAGGTTTACTTAGGCCTGAATATTGATCGAACGTTTTTTACATTTTATATAGAGGTTTCAGATGGATAGCCCGCTACTGTTCGCTGTGGGATTGTCACTCTTTTTCGGAACGCTGAGCGCTGCAATCGCCGCTAACAAAAACCGCAGCAAATACGGATGGTTCTTTGCCGGGGTTTTGCTGGGGCCGTTTGGGCTCCTGGTGGCGGTGCTTCGCAGAATCAAACCGGTGGTCGTTGTAGTCGATGTTCAGGCTGACTTCACTTCAGCTCACAATGGAACTCTGGCGACCTCCGGATCGGACGAGTCCTACCTGAAGACTGTTTCTTCAGCGACCCGAGCATTCAAGGATGCCGGTTTGACCGTATTTGCAACTCAGGATTGGCACCCGGCCAACCACATGTCCTTTGCAGATAATCACCCGGACAAAAAGCCGTTTGACACTATAGAAATTTCAGATGGATGGATTCAGACGCTATGGCCGGTTCATTGCGTTCAGGATACGGACGGGGCCGCATTGGCTATTGAACCTGGAATTATTTCGGATGTAATCAGGAAAGGACAAGATCCTCAGTTCGACTCCTATTCAGGATTCAGGGATGACGGCGGGGTCAAAACGCTTCTAAGAGAAAAACTCACCGAGGCCGGAGCCAAATCCCTCATCATTTACGGAATCGCAACCGATTACTGTGTCAAAGCTACTGTGCTCGATGCGCTTCAACTTGGATACAAGGTTTGCCTGGTTACTGACCTCTGCCGGGGTGTCAGTGAAGACACCAGCCTCTCTGCCATCACAGAAATGGCTGAAAAGGGTGCGTTCATCATGCAAAGCCTGGACCTGAAAAAAGCCCTAAGGTTTTAGACAAGAGCATTCTCAGATTTAACCGTCCGACCGGTCTCTAGCAGGAGACAAATCGGTAAGATCTCAAAATCATAGAGCGAGCGACTGTGACTCTTTTTTGGGGGTTATGAATCCATGCGTATGGTCGGCTAAGGGACAATGTTTGAGGTCGGATGGGTCGTGTGGTGGATAGGGCCGAGGAGATGCGCTCCTCGATCCAAGCCACCACCCGAGTTCTGGATACTACATGAGATATTAACCCAAGCAATTAGGAATGTCGGTAAACCATTCACGAACACAAAACTAACGAATGCTGCTCGCTCCTGGCAGTCAAACTTCGCAATTCAAAACGCTGCCTTTATCTCATGGTATAGCGCTGAGACGGTATTTGAGCGTTAGGAGAACCGCAGGTTTTCTGATCCACCAGCAATTTCTGAATCATGGCTTGAGCGGATGCTGCATCCCACTTCGCTGCTCCAACCGTGTATCCAATTGCGCTTCCCCTACAATCCAGTATGTATGTAGTTGGGAAACCAGGCACTTCTAACAAAGCCTCCTGAGAAGGGTTGATCAGGAAGGCTGTTCTTTTACCGGACATGTTAACCACTTTCAGACTGTAGCCTTTTCCACCATCGAACACCACGGGAAAAGGAATTCTGTTTGAGGCTGCGTAACGGGCAATAGCGTCTGGTGGGTCCACAAGGTTCACCCCTAATATCTCCAGACCCGACCCACCGTATGTGCGTTTAAGCTGGTCCAGCAAAGGTTCTTCCATCCTGCACGCCGGACACTGTATCGACCAGAAGTGAAGAAGCACCACTTTACCCTTAAGTTCCCTTGTCGAAATAGCCTGCCCGGAAGCCCCCGCGAAAACCATGTCTGTCACGGGATGGGGCTTGGAAAACATGAAAATGTTGGCGTTTGAAAGGTTATCAGCAGCTTGCAAATAGCTAATTGGAACCACTGCTATCAGACAGGCTACAAATAACAAGGACCTAATTGAATAACGCTTCATCTAACCTCCATGCCGCTCCGGGCAATATATTTAGATATTTGTATTATAATATATTAATCTCGTTGTCAACCTTTTTTGGCATGCTCTTGATCAAGGAATATTTTGTTTGTTGGACAATCCATGTTATGATCTAAAGATGACCGACTACTCAATAATCCGTGGCTCATTGGTTATTGTAGCCAACACGGGTGTTTTGATCACAGGTGAGCCTGGAGTCGGGAAATCAGCGGCAGCGATAAACCTTGCTCTCAAAGGTTTCTGTATCGTTTGTGATGAGCTGGTCAGAATACACAGGTCGGCTGAGGGGAAGATCATCGGCGAGGCGGTCAAATGTCCTGCGCAAATAGAGGTGCGTGGGCTTGGTATTTTCTTGCTTGATGATTTATTTCCAGAACTGCTGAGATCAGAGTCGGGCATAGATATTATAGTAGAACTGGCTAATTTTGATGGCAGTCTGGATTTGGGGAGAGTAACTCCTGAGATTGATCTTGTCGAGTTTATGGGGATTTCAGTCCCTCGATTCAGGACACCGGTAACGGCTGGTTTAGCCGCTCATTCATTAATCGAGTTGGCAGTGAGGCTCAACAGAAAGAGTGGTTCTTAGAGGAATTGAGCGCCAGAAAGATATTAGTGATAACAGGTCTGTCAGGTTCGGGAAAGTCTACAGCGGCCAAGACGCTTGAAGACATAGGCTACTTTTGCATAGACAACCTGCCGGTAGACCTGGTCCCCAAGCTGATTGAAATGGTTGAAGCTTCAGGGTCGGAACTGAACAGGTTGGCTCTGGTGATTGACTTGAGGCAGAGAAAATTCTTTCCTCGGTATACATCCATTCTCGGTTCACTGGAGCTGCACGATACGTCCTTTGAGATTCTGTTTCTTGACGCCAGGGATGAGGTCTTAATAAGACGATACAGTGAGACCAGACGTCAACATCCATTGGCGCCCAGCGGAAGTCTTCTGGACGGGATAAAAAGGGAAAGAGAGGAGCTTAGGGAAATCCGTAAGCTAGCCGATCGTGTGATTGATACCTCTGATATTACCGTTCATCAGCTAAGGGATGAGATTAAAAAGATTTATTCCCAACTACAGACAGAGAACCTCAAAATAGTCATCAATTCTTTTGGTTTCGGCAAAGGACTACCCCTCGAATCCGACATGGTGCTAGACGTGAGGTTTCTGCCCAATCCTCATTTTGTCGAATCCCTCAAGTTTAACACCGGGCTTGACGAGGACGTTAGGAATTGGGTGCTTTCGAAGGACACCACGTCCAAGTTTCTGAAAAAGCTTGAAGATTTGTTAGAATTTCTTTTACCCCTTTACATTAGC
Source organism: uncultured Desulfomonile sp. (assembly GCA_937915285.1). Classification (GTDB taxonomy): domain Bacteria; phylum Desulfobacterota; class Desulfomonilia; order Desulfomonilales; family Desulfomonilaceae; genus CAITZA01. Next base: position 3,920 of record CALDNG010000148.1, read on the forward strand.
GAAGGGAAGCAATACTTTACATTGTCTATCGGTTGCACAGGAGGCAGACATCGCTCGGTTGTTATATCTGAATACATCTCCATGCGATTGGCGTCTCTTGGTTATTCCGGGGTTCAGGTAAGACATCGTGAACTGGGAGATCGTACTGTTCCGGTATCCCAATTCGCTGGGGGCTCATAGCCATTTCTAATGTTTTAACATTAATCACCTCGAGTGACAGTGAAACCGGGGTGACATGGATATTTTAAAATGGTCGGCATCCTAATATTGACCCACGGCAGCCTT
>CALDNG010000149.1 GCA_937915285.1 uncultured Desulfomonile sp.
ATTCGACCATGGAGTGAACTATACTTTCAGGATGGATGAGGACTTCGATCTGAGATGCCTCCACGTCAAACAGCCACTTCGCCTCTATGACCTCAAGCCCCTTGTTCATCAGGGTAGCTGAGTCAACTGTGACCTTGGGGCCCATCTTCCAGCGTGGATGACGTAGAGTGTCATCTCTCGTCATCTGACCGATTTCTTCTATTGTTTTGGTTCGGAATGGACCTCCCGATGCGGTGAGGTGTATTTTCTTTATTGGATTATTCTTGTTACCCTGGAGGCATTGAAATATAGCCGATTGCTCAGAATCTACGGGCAAAAGTCTGCTTTGGCTCTCCTGGACCGAATCCATGAAAAGCCTGCCCGCCATGACCAGGACCTCTTTGGTGGCCAGAGCCAAATCCTTACCAGCCGCTATTGACAGAAATGCCGGTCTTAATCCGATACTACCTGGCAACCCACCCACCACAAGATCTACAGCATCAAGTGTGGCAGCCAGTTCCAGTCCCTCCCTGGAATGGACAATTTCCACTGGCTTGGGATAATGCTTGAGCCTGTTTTTTAACTCCTGACATGCTTCAGCGGTTGAGCAGGAAACCAAAGTGGGGCCGAATTCCACAACCTGCTTTTCCAAAAGGGCTACATTGGTTCCGGATGCCAGAGCAACGGCCTGAAATTTTTCAGGATGCAGTCTAATGACGTCCAGAGCCTGGATTCCAATAGATCCGCAACTCCCCAAGACGGAAATGCGTTTCATTTCACCAATCCATATCCGGAGGCTACAAGAAAATAATAGAAGATAGGTATGCTGGGTATAAGACTATCCGCCCTGTCCATGATGCCACCGTGTCCGGGCATAATGGAACCAAAGTCCTTGATTCCCAATCGCCGCTTTATAGCTGAAGCGCACAAGTCCCCCAAAGGCCCTGTGATTGAAAGAAGAACAGTGGCTTCCAGCAGAATCAAGAGTGGTGGCATTCCCGGCACGAAAAGCTTGAAAAACAACATTCCAAGAAGGGCGCCAGCCAAGCCGCCGCCAAGTCCCTCCACGGTCTTGTTGGGACTCACGGTCTTTGAGAAATGGGTTTTACCCTTGTATTTTCCGGCAAAAAAAGCCCCTACATCGCTCAGACAGACAGTGACAAGCACAAAGAAAATCCAGACATTGGATTCGTTAATTCTAGAGAGGAGCACAGCATGCGCCAACGGTATTACTATATAGCCCCCAACGAAAATAACCCCAGTGACAGAGTCGATAGTGTTTTCAATTACCTTGAAACAAAACAGATGCAACAGGACTGCCAGAAGTGGGAAGAGAGCCATGATGGCCGGCACATAACCGATAGGCGTCAGATAAAACAAGATGACGATAACTGGCCCCAGAGAGATGGCCATGATCTTTGAAGGGAGTCTGCTGAGACTAGGGAGGTTGCTGGTCATTTCCCAGGCGCCTATGGAAGCAAACAGCGCCACAAGCAGCGCTACGCCACCGACACCACCCCAGATAAGCGCAGGGATAATTATTACCAGAACGACTAGGGCCGAAATTATTCTAGCTGCAAGCATTTGGGTCCATCCTCATCTCCATTTCCTCGTCCGGAACCATCCCATAGCGTCTCTGGCGGGCCCTAAAATCTTCTATGGCCTTTCTAAATACCTCATCATCAAAATCAGGCCACAACACGTCAGTGAAATATAACTCCGCATACGCTAACTGCCACAACAGAAAATTGCTAACACGATACTCCCCTCCCGTTCGAATCAACAGGTCGGGGTCCGGCATACCAGCGGTGTAAAGTCTTGAGGCAATTAGCTTTTCATCTACGTCCTCAGGATTAATCAGTCCGGCTTTTACGTCCCGACAAATGCCCCCGCAAGCCTGAGTTATTTCACTTCGTCCACCATAGGAAAGGGCTATGTTAAGATTGAGAGAAGTGTTGTTAATGGTTATCTTCTTGGCAGAGTTAATCTTGTCTTGCAAGCGCTCTGGCAATCTTGTCGGGTCGCCGATGGTCCTGAGGCGAACATCGTTCCTGTGAAGATCATCAAGCTCTGAATCCAGGAATTGAGAGAGTAGCTTCATAAGCCCTGAAACCTCCCCCTGCGGTCGGTTCCAGTTCTCAGTAGAAAAAGCGTAAAGGGTAAGATAGCGTATGCCTGTCCGCCTACAAAACTCTACTACGCGCCTGACCGCCTTGGCCCCCTGACGATGCCCTTCCAATCTGGGCATCAAGCGCCGCTTTGCCCACCTCCCGTTGCCGTCCATTATTATGGCTACATGAACAGGAAGGTTTGAGTTATTGTTTGCAGGATGGTTCAAGAAACTGTACTCGATTTTGACGGGATGGCGCCAAAAAAATGAAGGGGTTTCTGACAAAGCCGCACATTTGGTTTTCCAAAGCAGCGCCTGAAAATAAGAGTGTTATATTTCCATTATCTCTGCTTCTTTTTGGCTGATGACACCATCAACTTTTGAAATATATTCATCGGTCGTCTTTTGGACCTTCTCCTGAGCCTTGTGCAAATCATCTTCGGAAATTTCCTTGTCCTTTTTCATTTCCTTGTACAATTCATTTGCGTCACGTCGGTGATTGCGCAACTGGACCTTGAATTCTTCCCCCATTTTCCTGACGAGTTTCACAAGTTCTTTTCTTCGTTCAGCGGTTAGGGGTGGCAGATTGATTCTCACAACCTTACCGTCATTCATTGGAGTAAGCCCAAGCTCTGATTTGAGAATCGCTTTCTCAATGTCAGGCACCGCCTGCGAGTCCCAGGGCTGAATCACAATCTGGCGAGGCTCTGGTATGGACAGGGTGGCTAACTGATTGATCGGCGTAGCGCTGCCATAATAATTAACCA
>CALDNG010000150.1 GCA_937915285.1 uncultured Desulfomonile sp.
CGAAGGGTATGCGGAGGGTTATTCGGGTGGGGTTTTGCGGTTGATCAGGATGGAGCCGGATGTGAGCGCGCCTTTTGCTGCAAGTTCAACAGCGCGGGCGCTAGGACCCATTACCGAATCAATTACCGATACCTTCTTCCAAAGCAGGTATTGATAGTATTCGTCTTCTATGCCGTTGCAGATTACCATGGTGATTCTTTCATCGAGAATCATACGGCATAGTGCTTCGGGAGATGCTTCGGACAGGACTATGGTGCGTTCTTCAACAATCTTCTGCCTATCATCCACAAGGGCTATATATGCTTCTGGGGCCAGGTCGAAGCGGGGTGCTATGTCGTCGCCGAGTAATGGAACGAGTATCTTGATCATCAATATATTACCCTGATTTTACCGGATGGTGGTCGTTCTTCTATTCAATGCCCAGCCTTTTCATTTTACGCCATAATGTGCTTCTTCCCCATCCCAGGATTGCAGCCGCCTTGGTCCTGCTCCCTTTGGCCTTGATCATGGCTTCGAAGATCATCTTTTTTTCGGCGGCTTTCCAGTTGGGATAATCCAGTTTGAATACCGCCACCGGCTCGGATTCCGCCTCGCTGTGTTCCTCAGGTTCAGCCTGTGTTGGAACATCTTCGACTGTCTCCAGCAGATAAGCCGGCAGGTGAGCCACCTCAATGGTTTCACCTTCGCAGACGTTCACGCTGTATTCCACTATGTTTCTCAATTCACGCACATTCCCGGGATATCTGAAATTCATGAGGATGTCCCGGGCCTCAGTTGAGAAAGATTTAACCCTGTTCTTGAACCTAGCGCTCATGACTCTAAGGAAGTGGTCTATGAGTGTGCTGATGTCCTCTTTTCGGTCGGATAGAGGGGGTAGTTCCATCCTTATTACATTGAGCCTGAAAAGAAGGTCTCGCCGGAAGCGTCCCTCCTTGGCCATTTCCTCAAGATTCCTGTTTGTTGCGGCTATTACACGGACATCAACATGGACTCCTTTTGATGAGCCTAAAGGATATACGACCTTGTCATCCAGGAATGACAGCAACTTAACCTGCAATGCCAGTGGCAGGTCGCCTATTTCAGTGAGAAGGAGTGTGCCGTTATGAGCAAGCCTGAATCTGCCGAGCCTGTTTTCGTATGCCCCTGTAAAGGCGCCTTTCTGATGTCCGAAAAGCTCTGATTCCAGCAAGGTTTCGGGTAAGGCGCCACAGTTAACCTTAACAAACGGGCCCTTGGCCCTGACTGACGCCTTGTGGATGGCCTCGGCCAGCATATCCTTTCCGGTTCCTGTCTGACCTGTAATGAGCACAGATGAATCAGTTTGGGCAATCACCGGCAGCATCTGGAATATTCGCTGGATTTGCGGGCTCCTACCGATCATGTCATCCAGCTTGAGGACCCGGTCAACCTTCGCGCATTCCGATTCAAATACCCTTACGTCTTCAAAGGTTTCAATGAAACCCAGTTCGTTCTCATCATCGTCAACAAGTATCGAAGAGGTTATACGGACGGGAATTTTTTCCCTGTTCACATTTATTATGTTTGAGTCAGTAGTTACCGATCTGTTCTCCCTGCCGAGCTGTTTCACAGGGCATCCCTGAAAACAGTGGTTGCATCTCAATATATAACTACATGGAACACCGTAAGATTCAGAGCATACGAAACCGGTAAGGGATTCCAGCGCTCTGTTAACAAAAACTATATTCTGCCTGGTGTCCAGAACCGCTATTCCTAGCGGAACTTCATCCAGAAACTTGGATGTTGGCAATCTAAACGAATCAATTCCAGAAATCTTGTCCACAAATGGCTCCAACTATTAACGTCCCCTTTTTAGACTATCATGAACCCATTAAACGGGATAGTTTTTAAGGTGTTTCCGATGGCATGATCCTTTCCTGTCTTTGAACACAAACGAACGTTATTTTAAACATGTTTTGGAGATTAGTCGATAGAAGAATTGGATGATGCTTTAATGTGACATGACACAATCGAGGACGGTTGCCCGCTACCGTCCCACACATCACTCTTGCATACTTTCAAATCGTTTGATAAAAAACGGCTCATGAAAAACCCTGGAATAAAATTTCGCTATGAATCGAGGCGGGTTCCAAGATTTCTGGAAAAAACCCTGATCACCTTCCTGATGATAATTCTTGCCTCGCCATGCATTGCCAACCCTTCGGTAAAACCTGAGGAGATTCCGGCTCATCTTTTCAACAAGGGGAAAACACTATCCGCATTCAAGGCAGTCATGAGTGTATCTACGCTCAACGAACTGGACAAATCCCGTCAGGATGTCAAAGGCTTCATGATTTACCGTCGTCCCAGCGATTTCAGGTTTCAGGGGGTTGGGGCCGGTGGGAATTCACTGTTTGAACTGATCCTGAAGGCAAACCATTTCGAGCTTTACATTCCATCAGAAGGCAAAATACTGACCGGCGCAAAGGATTGTTTTGGCAGACGTTTTCCGGATGTAGCTGAAATAGAGGGATTGATACCCATGGTGCTGCTCCAGTGGAAGGATGTGAGGTTCGATCGACTGCTATCGCGTGACTCCGAAAAAATAGTGATTCGAATCTCTTTTCAGGGGCGGGTATGGGGGGCTACTCTTGATCCCCAGAACCTCCACCTATTGCGACTGGTTAGACTCAATCCCAAAGGAGACATCGATCTCACCGCAGATTTCGGAGAATTCAAATCCGGAGATGATGGCTGGCTTCCCAGGAAGTTTGAGATTCAGTCCATAAGCGGTAAATGGAAGACGGTCGCAAAGATCAGCAAAATAGAAACGAACCCTTTCCTGGTCGAAAAGAATTTCCAGCTTGACAACATTTTCTCCGCCAAAACCGAACAGTGCAAGTGACGGTCTGCAACAAAGTTCCATGACACGTCTGTTGTACAACTTGACGCTCCACTTCCTGGTTGCGCCGCTTCTTGTCACATACTACGGCCCACAGATACTTCTCGGAGGCAAATACAGGCGATCAATAGGTGGAAAACTCGGCAAACTCCCATCGGGCCTCGACCTGGGGTTGAAACAGGGACCCAGGATATGGTTTCATGCGGTATCCGTCGGAGAGGTAGTGGCCCTTGCTCCGCTTGTGGAGAAGATAAGCGCTTCACGACCAGATCTGGAGACAGTGGTATCGACCGGCACGGAAACCGGCCAGCAGCGTGCCCGGGAACTGATTGGCGGAAAAGTCAGATTCCTTTATATGCCGTTGGACTTTCCCTTTTCTGTGAAGAGGGTGGTAAACGCCGTGAAGCCGGATCTGTTCGTCATGACGGAGACGGAAATATGGCCCAATCTCATTCACGAACTCAAGAGATCAGGCTCACGCATAGCCCTGGTCAATGGCAGGATATCGGACCGTTCGTTCCCAAGATATTTGAAATTCAGACGATTTTTCAGGGATACCTTGAATTTAGTTGACCTTTTTTCCATGTGCTCTGATGAGGACGCATCAAGGATAACCCGTATGGGGGCAGGCCCGGGCAGAGTAACGGTAACAGGAAACATCAAGATAGACTCAGCTTTTAGGGACCCCGGTCAAGATGTCCAGCAGGGTTTGAGGAAACTTTACGACCTGAGCGATTCTGACCAGGTGATAATGGCTGGAAGTATTCACCCGATCGAAGACGATATTGTAATAGAGAGCTACAGACGGCTTTTGGAGAAATATCCCGGACTAATACTCCTCGTAGCCCCTCGTCATCTAGAGAACGTCAAATCAATCGTGAAGAAGATTCAGAATTCGGGTCTTGGGACTCCACTGATCAAAAGTGAACTGGAATCAAGGGGACGGGAAAATGGCAATAAAATCATAATTATTGACAGGATGGGAGAGCTTTTCGATTCTTATTCTGTGGCTTCGGCGGTTTTTGTCGGTGGTTCACTTGTCCCGAGGGGCGGGCAAAATATCCTTGAACCAGCGTCCTGGGCCAAGCCCATCATCTTTGGCCCACACATGGAGGATTTTAGGGATTCCAGGGATATACTGCTTCGGAACAAGGCGGCAATCAGGGTTGAAAACGTTGACGAGTTAACCCGCAGTTTCGACTTGCTTCTGGCTGACAGACAGCGGGCCCAAAACATGGGAGAAACGGGTTACAATCAACTCCGCAAGCATGTAGGTAGCGCCGCTCACACATTCCGTCTGGTGATCGATCTACTGGAAGACGGCCCTAATCGCTAAGAAAACTCAAATCGCCTTTTCCCTGCCTTAGAATTTCAGGGGAACCGTCAATGAGGCTTACCACTGACGAAGGCTCCGGCATGAAAGTGCCACCGTCAACGACAATATCGACTGAACCTTTGTATATGCGCTCAATCTCCACGGGGTCATCCAGCAACTGATCGTCGGGAAGGCGAACTGACGAACTAAGGATTGGATGTCCGAGTTCGGCAAGCAGCGCTTGGCAAATCTTGTTATCCGGAATCCTTATACCTACCTCATTGCGTTTAGTCAGCACTATCCTCGGAACAAGCCTGGTTGCTTTCAGGATGAAAGTGTAAGGACCAGGCAAATGCCTGCGCAGAAGCTTGTAATCGCTGTCACTGACCTGGGCGTACTGGGAAATGGTTTTCAGGTCTGAAAAAACGAATGACAGATGCGTCTTGTTGTCGATCTTTTTTATGCGACGTACCCTCTCAAGCGCTTTCTTGCTCATTATGCTGCATCCGAGACCATAAACCGTGTCTGTGGGATAAACGATGACTCCGTCGGAGCGTAACAGGTCGGCTACCCTTGATATATGACGTTGCTGTGGATTTACTGGATTAATCTGAAGAATCATTCTACATGCCCGGGTATTGAACTCTACCTTCGACGAGGATGTCAGGGCCTACCTTGAGTGACTTGACATTCACCAGTCTGGGAGCTTCTTCAAGATGATTGATGCCTGCGCCACCGATGCCGGATGGAGCAGACTTTCCCCCAATGATTATTGGGGCATAGAAAAATGAGCATCTATCGACGACCCTCGTGTCAAGAGCGCCCCATGCTAGACCGGCCCCTCCTTCTATCAATACGGAGGTAATTCCCATACGATAGATCTGGAAGAAAAGGTCAGGCAGGTTCACCTTGTCCGGACTGTCGGTCTGGACAATTCTGGCGCCTTTTTTCTCCAGTCTTGCCTTTAGCCTGGTCGGTGGGTCTTTTCGCGTGGCAATTATTACACCGGCGGGTGAAGCTGCGTTGAATATTGCAGCGTCCGGCGGCGTGCGTAAACTCGAATCCGCTACAATTCTTATGGG
>CALDNG010000151.1 GCA_937915285.1 uncultured Desulfomonile sp.
CCTTTTCCTTGTCATCAATGGTTGATGACACTAAGCAATGGTTGGAGCCAGGGTGTCGGCCGTCAGACATCAGGCAATCACTTAGAAAGTCCTGTTTCAATAGACTTGGCTGCCTGAATTTGTGGTCTCCCGACATCTGGTCCAGCTTCCGAAAAGGATATCCGGCTCACTGCGAAAGGCTTATTGAATCGGGACATCGTCTGCTCAAAGGGAAGGGCTCCATCTTTGGGCATCTTGAAGTTGATATCCATGAAGGGATTGACTGGTTTTCAGGCTTTGAAAGTGAATTTCCCAGGGAAAGGTGGCCTGAAGATTTCTACTGGAAAATTGATTTTGCCGACCGGTCTGAAAATAGACAGCGGGATATCAAGCTTAATTGGGAAATCAACAGGCTTCAGTTTCTCCTGACGCTTGGAGCGTGCTGGAGACTCACAGGTGATGAAGCTTATTCCCGGACTTCAGTTTCAATACTTCACGGATGGATGGATCAGGTTCGCTACCCCATTGGACCCCATTGGTCGTCAAATCTTGAAGTGGCCTTGAGGACCCTTTCACTTATCCGGACTTGTCTGATGTTTCTTGGCAGCGATGATTGGGATGATGAATTTCTTTTAAAAATCACTGCCCTCATCGAACTGCATGTGGACCATCTCGAGCACGAACTCACGGTTCATCACACTGAGGGAAATCATTTGCTTGGTGAATCGTCCGCCTTGTTGCAGGTATCGCTTCTGTGTCCGTTTCTGTCGAGGTCAGGTAAACGAATACGCAAAGCATCGTCCATACTGACAAGACTGATACCTAGATTGATACTTGACGATGGAGTTTACGCCGAACAAAGCGCATCGTATTCCCGGTTTGCGCTTGAATTCCTGATCCCTTTGATTGCGTCCAAAGACTCGACCCCACTAATGCTGTCTAAGCATTCGAAAGAACTGATTGGAGCATGCTTCTACTATCTACTCGAACTATCAGACGCAAATGGCATGTGCCCAATGATAGGGGATTCCGATTCAGGCTCCGCGTTAGGCTTTTATCTGGACGATTACTGGAATTTCAGCTTTTTACTGGCCTGTGGCGCTTATATTTTTGAAGATCAGGCTCTTTTGTCCAAGGTCCGGGAGTTCCCCGCTGAAAGCTTCCTGATCATCGGGCTGGATGGTCCTGACTGGTACGAAGCAAATCGTCTGAAACCCGATGGCCCCGTTCAGGTACTTAATCATTCTGAGCCGAGAATCAGGCGATTCAGGGATGGTGGTTTGTTGACCGCAGAACATGGCGTCTTCAGGACGATCTTTGATGTGGGGCCTTTGGGAAAAGCGCCTGGTTATGAACACGGGCATTCCGACGGATTGTCAATCCAGGTCTGGATTAATGATCACCCTTTTCTGGTAGATCCCGGCTCCTTTGTCTACAACGGTAATCAGGCCTGGCGAATGTATTTTAAGGGGTCCTCAGCTCACAACACTCTAAAAATCAATGACCATGATCAGTCACAGCCTCTAGGATCATTCCGTTGGGCCTATTCTCCTGAAATTTTGGGAACGGATACTTTCAAGAATGAGGAATGTTTCTTTTTAAAGGGTTCGATTGCCCTTTCAGGCGCTCTATGGACCAGACACATATTCGGACTGCATGGCAAAACCCTTCTTGTTCTGGACGAACTGGGATGCAATGACGGTGGCTTTGTAGACTTAAACCTCATTTTCCACCCAACTTGGGGGATTGATGTCCCGGCATCATTAAAGCACGATTCCTCAGGAAACTGGACGGATTTGAAACTTTTTGGCTGGGATGAACCTTCAGTAATGCTTCTATATGGTGATGAAGACACCATGGGTGGATGGTTCTCAACTCATTATGGGGTCAAGGACAAGACCCTCAACCTCAGGGCCCGTTCCACGACGGGAGAGTCTTTTCGTTCGGCTATTTTGATTGGGAAGCAGCCCGAGAACTCAGTAGCGTCCATGGTCCAGGAAATTAGGGATTTGGCGAACATGGCCAAAGTTCTTCCATCGAACATTGAGTGGATTGAACGATCGCTTGTCAGTGAAAATGGAGCAGGACAAGTACAACACTTCAGGCTTTATCAGACACAGATTTCTAATCGATGAGATTGGCAAGTAGTGGCATGTGTAGGTTAATTACATGAAGATATTGCACATAATGCACCGGTCTATACCTGGAACTAGTGGATACGCTATTCGAAGCCGGGAAATTGTCACCAAACAGCGGGCTCTAGGATTGGAGCCCATAGTGGTAACTTCACCCTCTCAGGCTCCAATGGGGACGCTTGATTCAGATAAATCAGAAATAATCGATGGAGTGAAGTATTTCAGAAGTTGCGGTAGATGGCTAGCCGCCAGCGCTGAAGTATATGATCCCAGCAACTTCAGGTCAGCTCTGAGGGTAGTCCAGAATTTTAGACTGGTTTCAATGTGCGCCCTGCTGGCTCGAAAATATCGCCCCGATATTATTCATTCGCACTCACCATTCACCTGCGGATTGACCGGAGACGCTGTAGGGGCCACGATGGGCATCCCGACTATTTACGAGACCAGGGCTTCGTGGGAAGATTCACATCTCAGCAGGAAGAGATTGACAGAAAAATCAGGGACATACCTGTTAATGAAAAACCTGGAAACCCTGGCAATGAAAGGCGCTACTTTGAGGATTGCCATCTCAAGAGCCCTCAAGGCGGACATTCTAAGCAGGGGGTTCGATCCTGATCAGGTGGAGATAGTCCCCAACGGAGTAAACCTGGCTCATTTCTCACCGGGACCACCTTCAGATCTTCTCAAGAAAAGACTTGGACTGGAGGGAAAAACCATCATCGGTTACATAGGCTCATTTTTCTACTATGAGGGTCTTGATTTGCTGCTTCGGGCAATGGACCGAATATCCATTCAGTTCCAGGATGCGGTTGTTCTGCTGGTTGGTAGTGGAGAGGCAGAGAATGATCTCAGGTCCTTGTGCGGCGATCTGGGAATAGGGTCAAAAGTTGTGTTTGCAGGAAGAGTGCCTCATTCAGAAGTTCAGGACTATTATCGACTGGCCGACATCTTGTGTTTACCAAGAATCAAATCCAGGCTTACCGATCTTGTGACACCGCTGAAGCCTGTCGAGATAATGGCGATGCAGAAGCCTTTACTGGCCAGCGACGTTGGTGGACACAGAGAGACCGTGATCGATGATGTGAATGGCATACTGTTTGAAGCCGACAACCTGCAAGATCTGGAGTCAAAACTCAGAAACTTGCTTAACAGTGAGAATCTCAGAAATGACATCGGTCTCAAGGCCAGGACATGGGTGAGGGATAACCTGGACTGGAACATACTGGCCAACAAATACATTGAAATTTATAACCGTTTGCTGGAAAAACGAAAACGCTAACAGAGCCTGACAACGCCATGTAAAGGAGTGCGATGATGGATGTCAGCCGTTCATCCACGCTGAAAGTCATTCTGATCAATGTGATCCTTATAATGGTTTTTTCTTTTTTGGCGTTTGCGCTAATTGAATGGACTCTAAGGCTTTACATTCCGGATACGGATCACACAGGGATGAACGAGACAGCGCCCCCACCTCTTTTTTATAGAATAAAGCCAAATTTCTCCGGAATCCTTGAAGGAGTCAAAGTCTCAATAAATTCCGACGGTTTTCGAGATGATGAATTTGACAGGGACCGACCTGAAAATCAGAGGCTAATAGCAGTTCTTGGCGACTCCATCACGTTCGGTCAGGGAGTTCCCCAAGACAAGACTTTTCCTGCTGTCCTGGAAAGACGGCTAAATGTCTCCGGTCCAAAGGGGGCCTACGCCGTCTGGAATCTTGGAGTTCCTGGATACAACACCCAGCAAGAGTTGGCTGTATTCAAATCCTTCGTGCTGCCGCAGAGGCCACACTGGGTATTCCTGGTTTATGTGATTAACGATGTTGAGCCTGTCAACGAGGGCGCTCTTCGAATCATTGCCGGAGACCGGTCACATGAAACACCTGGCTGGCTTTCCAACCAGATTGACAGGTCCATAGGAATCCAGATAGTGAAAAACAGGCTGGGCAGAATTGTGCGATGGTTCAGGCCCGATTGGTATTTTTCCTCGTATGTGGATGACGCCATCAGTCAGTATGAAGGCGATGGCGCCCCTTGGATAGAAGTGTCGAAAATGATCGAGTCCATGAAGCTGGCTTGTGAGAGTGAAGGCATTCGTTTTACCGTAGTGATGACTCCCTCTATGATGGATTTCAGAAATTATCCCTTTGAAAAAATCAACCGGACGGTAGAGCTTTTTTGCCGTGACAGGGGAATAGACTATATAGACCTTTTGCCCTATTTCAGGAATAGCGATCCATCTGAACTGGCTGTTTCAATGATAGACGCCCACCCGAACGCCCTGGCTCACGAGATCATGGCAAAGGCAATTCTGGAACGCATCCGAAAGGAGGAGACAGAAGCAGGGAAACAATGATTTTAGGGTTCCTGCTCTCTTCCATCTCTGATGATTATAGTCAAGACCGGGCGCCTTTTGATGGTCGACTCGGTTGCTATTAGTTCTGCGCGTGTTGCAGAGATGAACCGCACAGCTACGGATGATCCTACTTCACACCACGAACACACGCCGACCAATTCTAGGATGTGGGTTCCCAGAAATCCTTCCACCACAATGTTGTCGTCCAGAATAGCCTGTATGAATCCATCATCCGTTTTGGGTAGGTAAGCGCTAACGTTTACGGGGATAAAAAGCAGTAAAATCATTAAGACAGACACCAACAACTTCGGCAGAGGGTTCATTACGATCTTACCCCATCACTGCTTGTCAACGTTTCCGAAAGTTGCCAGCACCTTGTATCCGGTAACGGCCTCGAGGTCTCTCGGATTGTCAAAAGTGAAGTCAAAGAAGTTTGCTACAAAAATAAGGCCTATGCTGAGAAACACGGAAAAGAGAAATCCTGCGAAGACGAACAATCCTGTTCTGGGGAAGACCGCTATAGTAGGAACCACCGGCTGTGCAAGAACCTTGACGTTGACCAGTTGCTTCTTGGTTTCCACATTTTCGAGTCTGGCTGCCTCACTCTTGGCTACAAACTGAAGGTATTGCTCCTTTGCCAGTGTGACTTCCAACTGTCTGGCCCGGGCCTCTTCACTCCTCACGAGCAATTCGTGAAGTTCTTCCGTTCTTTCTTTTCTTGTCTTTTCCAGACTCGCCTTTTTGGTGTCCAGAAGTGAAATCTCAGATAGGAGAAGATTCTCAAAACGCTTGACAACCTCGGCCAACTGATCGGCGGCTGCGCGGTAGTCTCGACTCTCAAGGGTGAAAAGTTCAGCGCTTTGGAGCCTTCGTTGCTCGGCCTGCATTAACTGAACCGCCGCCACGTTGATCACCGTGTTTTCAGTTCCCCTCTGAACTCCAGGCGCCAGTTGGCCTGACGGAACTATGCCCTGAGACATTAGAGCCACCATGGTCTTGAACTGATTGGAATTCTGTTCGGCTGTGACTATTGTGTCGTCAAGCTGCTTGAGTATCTCAATCAGGTCCTGCTTCTGTCGTTCCGGAAGCGCCAGGTTCCACCTCTTCTTGAATTCGGTCAAATCCCTGTCGGCTTTCTCATAAATCTCTTTGGAAGCCTCAAGCTGTTCAGTGAAGAAGATTTCCGCTCCAGGAATCGAATAAACCTCCATGTGATAAGGGATGTAGAGTTCAAGTAGGGTCGTCAGTATCTTTGTGGCCATTACGTTGTCAGGATATTTAAAAGACAGATCCAGAACTTTAGATCTTGCCAGAGGTGTGACCTTAAATGAGGCGAGGAACCCCTGAGCCATGTTCCTTATGAGCTGTTGTCGTGCTTCATCCTGAGCCTGTTGGGTTTGTTCCCCCTTTCCTGATGAAAAAGAGAGTGTCTGCCTCAATTCGTTAGAGAATGTTCCGAGTATTCCCCGAGGCTTCTGGGCAAAAAGCTCTGGAGCCATTTTTTCGACGGTTTTTATCCACAAATCCAGACTATTAAGGATTTCCATCTCCGTGTTTATGTCGATTTCATCCACGTTCAGGTTGAGTATCTGGCTGGGACCCGCAACTCCGGAAACATTAAGAAGAGATGTGTTATCACGCTTTCCGGTCAGGACGACTTTTCCGGTGCTTTCATATGAAGGGGTGGCTAACAGGCAGCCTATGAGGACTGACAAAGTTACCAAGGGAACGATGACGTATAGCCATCGTATTCTGCGAAAGAATATGTTTAAAACATCCCGAACAGTAAGATTTTTTTCTTCCGCCATATTCCAGTTCGAACCTTCAGTCCGCCAATATCGTCATAATATTTGGACTACCGGTGTCCATGTGAGGGATCAAGCCATCCCTGACAGTTTGCGTCCTCTATCAGACTGGATTCGAGACGTCAAGATAAACAAATACCTTTTTCGAAAAACTGATGGCTCTAATCACGCATCTCTCTTACCGGGTAACTGTGTGTGAACAGAATGGCGGGGATGATTGAAGCGGTATTTAATCGGAGACAGGATGATGATCAAAATCAATAGCTTTTTGTTACAACCGGCTGGCCGTGTCCAGTTATAAAATCCGGGGGCCCAGCAGTAAAAGTCCTCTGGGGTTTGGATGGCGCAAGATCCGTTTGAGATCCGAGGGTTTTTTCAACGCGCGTCAGAGCCACGCTCAATCCCACAATAAAGCACTGCAGAAAAAACACGGGCTGCAGAAAATAGATAGATATGAACCGGTGAACCAGGGAACCGAATAGCGCTGAGTAAAAGCCAATTGAAAGAACTGCTATCCACTGATTGCTGGATTTGGTCAGACGCCAGAAATTCATCATAGCAATAATTATCGTCGAATAATAAAGTGTGGCGCCTATGATACCGGTTTCCCCGGCCTGGAGCAGATATTCGTTGTGGACGGTATAGGCCCATTCATTGCGTAACTCCATAGGTATAAACTCGAATAGCCTGGCATGGTAATTGTTCGGTCCTATTCCAAGGAAAAAATGATCGAGAGATCGGAAGAGCGTCGTGTAGGGAAAGAGTGTAGATCTCGGTGGT
>CALDNG010000152.1 GCA_937915285.1 uncultured Desulfomonile sp.
TTAAGAGCCTCAGAAACGCAAAAAGCGACCCCACGACCGGTGGCTTCAGTCCTGCCAAGTGATCCGCCTATTTCTATGGGTTTTCCGGTAACAACAGCAGGCACGGAAAACCCCCTGTGCATGGAGTATGTGTCCATGATCCACGCCATGATCTGCGGGTTTGTTCCTACATCCGGGGCAGGGATATCACTTTCCGGGCCCATCAAAACACTTATTTCTGTAGCATAGCGTCTGGTCAGGCGCTCAAGCTCCCTTGGGGACAACTCTTTTGGGTTTACTATCACACCTCCCTTGGCCCCACCGTAAGGAAGATTCATCAGGGCGCATTTCCAGGTCATCCACATTGCCAAAGCTCGAACCTCATCCAGCGAAACATTTGCTGAATACCGGATTCCACCCTTGGTAGGCCCCTTGACTATGGAGTGGTGAACCCTGTAACCCCTGAACATCCTGGTCTCACCATTATCCATCATGACAGGGAAGTTTACTGAGAGTTCTCTCTTCGGGCATCGGAGCATCTCGATCACCCCGCGCTTGATGTTCAAATGCGCGACCGCCTTGTCGAACTGGGCAAGGGCATTGGCGTACGGGTTATGCTCGGAAGATCTCGATCTGTGGTCTAAAAGCGATCCCCCAGCCGCATATGGGAAATCAGGATTGCTAAAATCTGTTCGGAGGTAAGATTGACTCATCTGCGCCTCTAAAGATTTACTTCATGAGAGGGCGAACCCCGCATAAGCAGAATGGTAACATATTAGCGTCGTCAGAGAAGCCATTTATTTTAACCAGGTTCATGACATTTCTGATTGGTTGATAGCACGGCAACAAACGCAAAATTCTAGTCGCTGTGTTAATGGGTTGCTATCCAGAGAAGGTTCAGCAATCGGTTGTCAACAAATGCCTTGACATATCAGGTCAGTTTTCGCCATACTCAATCCACAATTTTGTGCTTAAAAACAAGCTGTTTGGGAAAGACGGTGTAAATCCGTCGCTGCCCCGCATCTGTAACCGTTTACGAAATCCACATTATGTCACTGGAGGGCCATTCTCCGGGAAGGCGTGGAAATTAGGTAGAGACGGAAGTCAGAATATCCGGACAACTTGAATCCCTGTAAGAATCCTGCGAGGGCGGGAAGGGCGACGAGTAAGCTTTGCGACCCTCCTGTGTTTTTGCCAGGAGGGTTTTTTATTTTATATGTGTATAGCCTGTAAGTCTGTAGGACGATAACCTGGGATGATGGACTCAAAGGGTTGCGCCAACAACCCAGTGAGTAAAAAGGAAACTGTGCCAGCTTCCGTTTCCTTCCATTAATTCACAACCGCGGTTACGTCAAGATCAGTTTTGCGGACACCACAATCATCTGGTCAAGTCAGGCAGTAGAGGTTTGCCCTGTTTCGGGCGCTGGTCCGTCAGGAGATACCAGTGTAATTTAAATAACGTTTGTAAATGCTTAACAGCTTTAATCAGCATCTTGCTTCATGTGAGGAGTCTTGCATGTCCCGTTTTGTGAACGTTTATATGTTGGCAATTGTGTGTCTGGCGATATCATGCCTCACCATCATGTCTCATGCCGGAGACAGTACGGATCTGGTCCGCGGTCCTGTTCCCAACACATGTAGTTACCCAATGCCAGGGCAATTTCCTTCGGTTAACACCATGAACACAGTCAGACAGTCCCATGGGTATCCAAGTGGGAATTATCACTCGTCAGGAGAAGACAAACTTGTTCCGGTAACCTACGTCGAGCCTGGTCCAATCCGGGCTGTTGCATTTTATGCGGTGGGTCTTATCAAAGCCACGATAGCTGCGCCGTTCAAGCTTGTGGAGACAGTCATACCGCTCGGGAAAAAGACCGATTGTCATCCTGTAGCCCGTGGACCCGTTTGCGCTCCACCGGCGCAATCGCAAGCGCTTCCGACTAACGCCTCATGCGCTCCAGTTCCTGTTGGATGCGGTCCTCCATCCCCTTATCTCGGGCCCCGCCCCAGGTCCAATGCTCAAAACAACTGTGGCCCCAATCTACCGCCTCAGGTGGTGAAGGAATATGAGTTTCCTCCAAAAGAATCAGACAATCTCTTGAGCGGATTGTGGAATCTACCGGCAACCCTGGTCCGGCAGGGACGTTTCACGGGAGACCTTTTCAGGAATGATTCTAATTCGTCGCAGACTTCTTCGAGATGACTAGAGTGAGCGACATCATTTCCAATTTTCCTAAACGAAGGTTAGCCAGGTGAAATTCATGAAGTCTACAGTAAACAGGCGTAAATTCCATTTGAATGCAATATGGTTTCTGGTGGCATTCTCAATGTCGATAGGGGCAGTGTCTTACGCCCAGGAGTCGACGCCTGCTTCATCTGACCAACTGCCCAGGGTCGAGATAGAAGCTCCAAGATCTTCCACCGGTTCAACTGTGAGGTCCAACGCGGGAGAGGGTTTCGGATACGATCAACCCATACCCTCAGGACAACCTTTCTCTGATTTCGCTCCCACAACATCCGAAGTGGTATCAGCCACTAGAGGGATTGCCAACATAGCTACGATTCCGTCAGCCGTAAGCGTCATAGACAACCGTGGGATAGGCAGTCTGGGAAACTCGACAGTAACCGAAATGCTGGGTGGACAGACCGGGTTGTGGACTTCGGGCTATTCCGGATCACCAATCGACTCGACGGTTGTGCTCAGGGGTTTTTCTAACGAACCACAGAACAGGGTGGCCTTTTTGGTGAATGGCAGAAGTCTGAACATTCCACGCACAGAAGTGAATACCAATTTCCTGTTTCCCGAATCCATAGAGAGAATCGAGATATTGCGAGGTGACGCCACCATTCAGTTTGGCAATAACGCAATCGGCGGGGCAATAAATGTGATCCTAAAGAACCCGCGACTTAATCCCGGATCGTATTTTGGGGCTGAGGCAGGATCATGGCATACCGACCGTGAATGGGCGGGCATCAATGTGGTTAAGGACTCCATAGCAGCCGGTGTTTTTATGGGCCGTTATTACCAGGAGGGCTGGAGAATTTACGAGGGGAACGGTATTGACAATGAGCCCCTGACAAGACCCGAGCCATGGACGCTCTCCAACTTCACGGGCAACTTTAACTGGAAAATCAATTCATCGCTTACCTTTGACATACTGACCACCAAATCCGATCAGCGGGTGGCATCTATAAACTACATAGACCAAGCCAGGTGGGATCGCAGGGATTTGAGGAATATTACAAGTCCCCACTACGATGATGGGCCTGACGAGAGACACGACACTGTTACCATAGCAAAATTGCTTTATGAAGGCGGTCGATTGGGACGCCTCGAAAGTATAGGTAGCGCCAGAACCTACGACCGGAGAATTCTTGCCTACGCTAGCTGGGGGCCTTCTGATCAAAGATGGGACGATTTAGGCCTTTCGTTCATTTACTCCAGAAGCGATGAATACTCCATTTTTAGGAATGATATCACCTTGGGCACCGATCTTTATGATGGTCGTTTCAAGAGAGAGTCCAGATACCCATATTTGACCTCTGACAACCCTCCTTGGAGTACGCTAGGGTGGAGGCATGCCCAATATCAGGCCGGATATAGAGATACCAAGAGTTATTATGTAATAAATAGTTCCCGTCTTTGGGATCGACTGATTGTTGGGCTAGGTTATCGTGTCGAGTCGTATGACCTGAGGGACTTGTATGCCAATGACCAGAACCGTACGGTGACCAACGCTCAGCAGAGACGGGAACAGACGAAGAGCGCGTCCCAATGGAGCCTAGGTTTTGTGTATGATAAAGAACTGGGATCCAACCTGTATTACAAACACTCGCGTTTTTATAGATTCCCAAACTTTGATGAAATGGTTAACTATGGGTTCTCAGGTTCCTTTGACCCACCTTTCTGGCCGTTAAATCCTGAAGAGGGGACGCTGAACGAATGGGGATTGCGGCACTGGTTTACCAGGAATATCTATTTCAACGCTACATACTATGACCAGGACATGGATTCTGAAATACTTTTTG